>JAEYUG010000033.1 GCA_023432805.1 Bacteroidota bacterium
TGGTCGGGCAGCACCGCGGTGAGCAGCTCGGTCGCCTGTCCCTGCGTGCCACCCATGGGTTGGTGGATCATGATGCGCGCGTGCGGCAGCGCGATGCGCTTCTTCGCCGCCCCGCCCGCCAGCAGCACCGCCGCCATGCTCGCGGCAAGACCGATACAGATCGTCGAGACGTCGGAGCGGATGTACTGCATGGTGTCGTAGATCGCCATGCCTGCCGAGACACTGCCACCGGGCGAATTGATGTAGAGGAAGATGTCCTTTTCCGGATCCTCGGATTCGAGGAAAAGCAGCTGCGCGACGATCAGCGATGCGATGTGATCATCGATCGGCGTGCCGATGAAGACGATGCGCTCACGTAGCAGGCGCGAGAAGATATCCCACGAACGCTCGCCACGGCCCGTCTGCTCGACCACGATGGGCACGAGCTGCGCGGCGGGCGTGCCGGCGATGCTTGAGAAATCATAGGGATTGATCAAAGACATGCGACGTCCTTTCTGAAGTGCGAAACGTTATTTCTCGTCGGAAGCCGGGGCAACCGCGTCATCGTGCGCGTGATCGTGGTCGTGGTCGTGCGCGTGATCATGGTCGTGGTCGTGCGCGTGATCATGGTCATGGTCATGCACATCTGCGAACGGAGCGAGTGCAGTACCCGACACGTCCTGATCGTTGACCTCCTTGATGCTCGCATTCTCAAGAATGAAGGCGATCAACTTGTCTTGCAGCAAGCGGCCACGGACATCGGGACTTTCCTTGTAGTACGGCAGCAGGCGGTCGATGTCGATGCCGAGCTGAGCGGCGCTCTCACGCGCGTGCTGTTCGATGTCGGCATCCTCGACCGTGATCTTCTCCTGCTCGTAGATGCTCTCACGAATGAAGGCCCACTGTGCGAGACTCCGTGCCTCATTCTCACGATACGTGCGGTACTCGGCCAGGTTGAATTCCTTCGGCAGTGGACGGCCCTGGAACTGACGCTTGAGATCCTCAACGAAATTGTCGAGCACATCGTTCACGACGGCCATCGGTACGGCGAAGGGATTCTGCTTGACGATCTCCGTGATCGCCTCGTTCTCCAGACGCGTCTGGTAATGCTTGCGCCAGTCCTCTTCGAGCTTCGCGCGCACGAATGTGCGCAGCTCTGCCAGCGACGAGGCAGTATTGTCCGACACGGACTTGTAGAACGCCTCGTCCATTTCCGGGAGGATCACACGCTCGATCTTCTTGACACTGATGCGCACGCGTTCGGTGGTCTCCTCCCCGTTCTGATCCTCCTCGGTGAACTCCACATCCTTGGTCTCGCCGCTCCGCATGTTATAGAGTTCGGCCTTGAGATCGCGATGTTCGCGCTCGCTGCGCAGATCGACCGCATAATTCTCGCGGAGTTTGCCGGTGACAGGCTCGCCGTTCTCATCGAGGAACTGCAGATCGCAGGTGACGATGAAATGCTCGTCGTCGGCGAAATCCGCCTCTTCGAGCGTGCGACGCTGTTCGCGCACACGGTCGATGGATTCGTCGAGCTCCTCCTCGGTCACTTCATGCGTGAGCTTCTCGAGCTGGAGTCCCCTGTATCCCGTAGCCAGAACCTCCGGCATCGTCTCATAGCTGATCTTGACCGTCAGCTGCTCTCCCGGCTTGTAGTCGATGTCGTCGAGTACCGGCTGTCCGACGGGATTGATATTGCGTTCCTCGAGCGCCGTGCGGAAAAACTCGTTGGAGAGTTTCTCGAGCACCTGTGCTTCGATTGCGGGACCAAAACGCTTCTTGATGATCTGCAGGGGCACCTTGCCGCGGCGGAAGCCCGGCATTGCGAGGTTGCGTCCCTCTTCGCGGTACGCCTTTTCAAAATGCGGTTCGAGATCCGGTGCCGCGACGATGATCTCGATCTGATGACTGACGTCGGTCTTCGAGTTGATGAGGACTTCCAACGGTACTCCTGATGTTCATGCTGTGTGTTCGAGTGCGAATGGGGGGACTCGAACCCCCACGGGTTGCCCCACCAGATCCTAAGTCTGGCGCGTATGCCAATTTCGCCACATTCGCAGGACCTGCAGAAATTTGGCAACCTCCAAATTACCACTCCCCCGCCTCGCTTCCAAGACGGGGGATGCATGAACGACGATCCTTTAGCCGGCTGCGCCTTCGTCGGGGATGTCGGCTTCGACGAGCTGGGTGAGGAGGTGCAGGGATTCCTGCCAGCCGAGATGGCAGGCTTCGGCAGGGATGACCGAGGGGATGCCCGCCTGCGTGATGTGCAGCTCGGTGCCGACGGAAACCTTCGTGAAGGTCACGGTCATTTCCATGGTGCCCGGCAGGTTCGGGTCGTCGAAGCGATCCACATAGCGCAGCAGCTCTCCGGGAACGAGTTCCAGATACTCGCCACCAAACGAGTGCGACGACCCGGTGCCGAAATTCGTGAATGACATCTTGTAGGTGCCGCCCACTCGTACATCCATGTGGTGCACCGCTCCGGTGAAGCCATGCGGTGGCATCCATTTCACAAGTGCATCGGCATCGGTGAAGGCGCGGTAGACGCGCTCGGGCGACGCGCGCAGAACGCGGTGCAGCATGATCGTGTATGTCGACATGACAGGGGACCTTTCTGAACGTTGAAATTGTATGTGAGGGATTGTGGAAAATAACCGCATCACCCGGGTCCCGCAAGATGGTCATGCCGCAACAGCAATGGGGAAGCCTCCGGCCATCCGACACAACCTCGGCGCGCAGATGCATGCTGCATCCCGAAGCCGGGCACAAAAACGGGAACCTTTGTGTTATGGTGAACTGGACATATCCCGTCGCCACGCTTCCCCCCTGTGGCGCCGACATCACGCGCAACACATATCTCACTGTTCCATCATCAGAGGAGGGCACACCCATGTCCACTGAAGCGAAATGTCCCTACACCGCCATGCATGGCGCGCGGACGAATGCCGGTCTGCAGTCGAACCAGCACTGGTGGCCGAACCGGCTCAATCTGAAGATCCTCTCCCAGCATTCGTCGAAGACGGATCCGATGGGCGCGGATTTCGACTACACCGAAGAGTTCAAGAAACTCGACTATGCCGCCCTGAAAAAGGACCTGCATGCACTGATGACGGACTCCCAGGACTGGTGGCCGGCGGACTGGGGGCACTACGGCGGTCTGTTCATCCGCATGACCTGGCATGCCGCGGGTACTTACCGCATCTCCGATGGTCGCGGCGGCGGCAGCACGGGCAACCAGCGCTTCGCTCCGGTCAACAGCTGGCCAGACAACGGAAACCTCGACAAGGCGCGCCGCCTGCTCTGGCCGATCAAGAAGAAATACGGCAAGCAGATCTCCTGGGCCGATCTCCTGATTCTCGCCGGCAACGTCGCCCTCGAATCAATGGGTTTCAAGACCTTCGGTTTCGGCGGCGGCCGTGCGGACATCTGGGAGCCGGAAGAGGACGTGTACTGGGGCAATGAAACCGAATGGCTCGGCGACAAGCGCTATACTGGAGACAGGCAGCTCGAGAATCCCCTTGCCGCCGTGCAGATGGGGCTGATCTACGTGAATCCCGAGGGACCCAACGGCAACCCCGATCCCGTCGCCTCGGGTCGTGACGTGCGCGAGACCTTCGCACGCATGGCAATGAACGACGAGGAAACCGTCGCACTCGTAGCCGGCGGCCATACCTTCGGCAAGGCCCACGGCGCGGGCGATCCGTCGCTCGTCGGACCGGAGCCCGAAGGCACTCCGCTCGAACAGATGGGCCTCGGATGGAAGAACAGCTTCGGCAGCGGCAAGGGCGTGCACACCACCACCAGCGGCATCGAGGGTGCGTGGAAGCCGAATCCCACGACGTGGGACAACGGCTACTTCGACATGCTCTTCGGCTACGAGTGGGAGTTGGTCAAGAGTCCCGCCGGCGCGAACCAGTGGCTGGCAAAGGACGTGCGCGAGGAACACATGATTCCCGATGCACATGATCCCTCGAAGAAGCATCGCCCGATGATGACGACCGCAGACCTGTCGCTGCGCTTCGATCCGATCTACGAGCCGATCGCGCGCCGCTTCCACAAGGATCCCGCGGCCTTCGCCGATGCCTTCGCCCGCGCATGGTTCAAGCTCACGCACCGGGACATGGGCCCGCGCGCGCGCTACCTCGGTCCGGAAGTCCCAGCTGAAGTGCTGATCTGGCAGGATCCCATCCCCGCCGTCGACCACGCAGTCGTCGACACGGCCGACATCGCCGCGCTCAAGAGCAGCATCCTCGCGAGCGGCCTCACCATCCCGCAGCTCGTGCGCACCGCATGGGCGTCTGCGGTCACCTTCCGCGGATCCGACATGCGCGGCGGTGCCAATGGCGCGCGCATCCGTCTCGCGCCGCAGAAGGACTGGGAGGTCAACCAGCCGGCCGAGCTTGCAGTCGTGCTCGAGAAGCTGGAGGCGATCCAGCATGCCTTCAACGCCGCGCAGACCGCGAGGAAGGTCAGTCTCGCCGACCTGATCGTGCTCGGCGGCTGTGCAGCTGTCGAGGCGGCAGCCCGCGCGGCAGGTCATGACCTCACCGTGCCCTTCACGCCCGGTCGCACCGATGCCACGCAGGGGATGACCGACGCTGCATCCTTTGCCGTGCTCGAGCCCGTCGCAGACGGCTTCCGCAATTATGTGAAGGATGGCATCGATGTGCCGGCCGAAGAGTTGCTGCTCGACCGGGCACAACTCCTCACACTCACCGCTCCTGAAATGACCGTGCTCGTCGGTGGCATGCGCGCACTCGCTGCGAATGCAGACGGCAGCACGCATGGCATCCTGACCGCGACGCCGGGCACGCTGACCAACGACTTCTTCGTCAACCTGCTCGACATGGGCGTCGAATGGGCTCCCGCAGCGACCGAAGGCATCTTCGAGGCCCATGATCGCACGACCGGCTCTGTGAGATGGACCGGCACGCGCGTCGATCTCGTCTTCGGCTCGAACTCCGAGCTGCGCGCCCTCGCAGAGGTCTACGCCTCCGACGACGCGAAGCAGAAGTTCGCTCGCGACTTCGCCGCGGCCTGGAGCAAGGTCATGCACCTCGACCGTTTCGACCTCGCGTAACACCCCGCGCACCCATACGCATCATCCCATCACAGCAGCGGGATCCGGCTCTCCGGATCCCGCTGTTGCTTGGTTGCCTGCATGGAGCATTTCCGAAGCGATGAGACTGCCCACATGCAGTCGTCCTACACAAACACGAGCAGCTTCTCCCTTACTGATCTGCTTGCGAGTTCTGCATCATACGTGATGCCAGGCCGAAGCAGTGGTGCCATGTCACTGAGAAATCCTGGGTGGCCCATTTTCTTCTCGAGATTGCTGGAGAGTACCTCACCAGTGACATGGTCGTGCTCTTCACCCAGATAGGCATGAAACACACGCGCGATTTCCCCGGGATGAATGGAATGTTGTTGGAGTCCCAGCCAGAGATCAAAGAGATCGCGTCCCTTCCTCCGCTGATACAAGGCGCGCAGCTTGGTACCGAGAAGCTCTTCGAGGGTGAATGTGCGAATCATGACCGCTGCACTGAACCATCGAGAATCCACAGCGAATGAGCGCAGTATGTAGTTGTGAACAGATGCATGTTCCCTGGTGTTGATCTCAATCTTAAGCTTCAGCACGAGCACAGGCGCAAACTCCGACATGGTGCGATACACCAATTTGACGGCATTTGATTTATGCTCGCGGACCGGTGTGCCAAGCCATGGATCAAGACAATGACGCAAATCGTCCAGAATGCTTCCGATCGGTGCTGCCATTGTCTGCACCAGATCGATATCCTCTGAATAGCGCGATGGCGGATTCAGATAGAGCTTGTGAAGAGCAGTTCCACCACGCATGGCCAACTGATCGGCGAGTGCCTGGTTCCCAAAGATCTCAGCCATCGCGCGGGAGATGATCAAATCCTGCTCGACCTGGGCGTTTGTGGACCATGGATGCTGTTGCCTCCATGCGAGGATGTCAGCCTGAGGTATCATGCTTCGCTCTCGGGATTGCTGTTGACGATCACATGCCAGCGCCGATCAGAGGAATACCCTCGAGCAGGTTCCCTGACATCCAGCCTCGTCCTGTAGACCTTTCGGCCGCGCAGCCAATCATGCATTCCACGCAGAAGTGCGGGATCTGCGATCTGCTCCAGGAGCCACCCCGCGCGTTGCACAATGCTGATATCAGGTTCATGGCGGGCAGCATCGAGAAGATCGTCACTCGTCATGGTCGCACACAATTCATCGAGCACGGTCAGCACTGCGTCGAGACCTCCGATCGTCGAAGCGAATCTTATACAGTCCATGACCGTGGCACCGCGCGTCGAAACGGGTATCCACCCCGAGAAACCCCTGACGCTCTCGATCTGCGTCTGTTCGCATGCAACTTTGCGGAAAAAGCGGATTCTGAGCACCGGCGTACGAACGGGACGGATGGTCGTGGGTACGACGACGTGGTGTTCCTGTGGCTGCTGATGCCCCGCCCCGTGCAGTGCTGCCGCTGACAGCACGCCGACGTAATAGGGAACGCCCAGAAAACGCATCAAGTCTTCGATGTACCAGTCCAGAGGGATCATGCCACTGGATCGGTACTCCAGAGGAGTGATCGCATAGAATCCACGCCGAAGCCTGTGAATCCTGCCGTTGCGATGCAGACGCTGCAGTGCCTTGGTCAACGACTCGGGTGCCAACCCGAGCACGGATTCCACTTCGTTACGTGTGAACGAGTATCGCGCGCCCTGCTGAAGAGCATCGACATAGTCTGCGAGTGATTGCGTGCCTTTCATGCTCCAAAAATAGCACAAGTGGACGTATTAAGTCCACTTATGAAACTATAAACTTCCAATCAGATTTCTACACATTCGCCGTTATTTGCGGAGGGCGGCCTTGGAGAAGAGGGATTCGGGGATGGACTGGTCGAAGGCGATGTCGGTGATGCGGAATTCGGTGCCGTCGCCGTCCTTGAGCATGTCTCTGAACACGGCCACCATCGGAAACCACCTGGCGCCGATGCGGCGTACGTCGCTGTACTCGGTCTTCTTGAGCAGCTGTCCGCTGCGCGCGGAAAGTTCCTCCTTCAACGGCACGAGCCGCTCGCGATCGATCCACATGGTGCGACGCTGGTACGCGACGTCGGGCACCTTCGCCGTGAGCGCGAGCACCCAGCACGCACGCTCGTCGACGGTGGCTTCCCCCGTGAGCTCGGCGTCGTAGACCTCGGTCAGCTTGCGGTCTTCCATCATGTCCTCATAGGAGAGATCCGACCCCATCACCGACTGCCGCAGCATGTGTCCCGAAATCTGAATCGTGCGGTCGGTCGCGGGGGTGTAGATCCAGAGCTGTCCCTCGAGCTTGAGCATCTTCGTGCCCTTCTCGCGCGCGGGCGAGAGGTACTCGGTCAGCGCGCGGGTCGAGCCTTCGGACCAGGATTTCGCGGTGACGGTGCGGTCCCCGCGGCGGGTGTGGATCACCATCGTCGCGGTGTGCACGCGGTTGCGCGAGGAGAGGTTGCGCTCGACGCGCGCGAGGATGTCGTCGGCCGTGGGCTTCTGCGCAACGGCCGGGGGTGCCAGCAGCGCAAGCACGAGCAGAACGAGAAGGGGACGCATCATACTTCGAGCTCCTTGAACAGGGTGGCGGTGCTGCGGCGGAAGATTCCGATGCCCGAGAGCATCGTGCCGACCACCATCGAGAGCACGCCGGGAATGAAGCCGATCACGTAGGTGCGCGGCGCGATCTCGGCGCGGTAGACCGTGGGAAGCATCATCGTCGTGCTCTTCATCATGCCGCTGAAATCGAGGCCGTACTCCTGCAGGTACCACAGGCAGGCGAGGCCGACGAGCGTGCCGGCAACCGATCCGATCACGCCGATGAGCAGGGACTCGAGCACGAGGCTTCCAAACAGGTGCCGCGCATCCTCGCCGAGCGCGAGCCGCACGCCGAACTCGGCATGGCGACGCAGTCCTCCCAGCAATCCCGTGTTCCAGAGAATGACCGACATGATGAGAATGAAGATGGCGGTGAGGATGGAATCGAGACTCTCCATGTAGTCGATGAGTCCGGCGAGCTGCTGCTGATCCTTGAGCGGAAGCATCACGGGCGCGAATGCGTCGGTCGTGTCGGTGCGTGCGTTGAATGCGGCGGCGAGCTGTGCGGCACGCGGGTGATCGTACATGCTGCCGGCGAAATAGCCGAGCACCTCGCTCGACGCGCCCTGCATGTCGAGCGCGTCCTGCGCGTCGGCAAGGTCGATGATCACACCGCCGCGGTCGAGCGCCGTTGCACCGAAGCGCACCGTGCCCGCCACACGGCACTGCCAGAAGGCCATGGACCCGTACATCGTGCTGGAGAACAGCGTGAGGTCGTCACCGGGCCGGACGCCGAGCTGTGTTGCGAACTCCTCGCTGAGCAGTGCCTCACCGCGGGCAGCGGGCAGACGGCCGCGCACGATGGAACGGGCGAGCGCCAGACGCCGGGGTTCGGTGGTACGGGCGCCGAGCAGGTCGATGGCGAGGCCGGCGAAGGGACCCTGCCGCTTCGTCTCGCCGTGCTCGTCGGCCACGTCGGCGAGTCCGCCGAAGCGGATGCGCCGCACCCACTCCATGTCGGGATGCTCGCGCGCAAGCTCGCGCAGCAGCGCGTCGGTCTCGAGCAATGCGAGATCGTTCGGCAGCTGAGCCTCGTTTTCTTCGTAGGCACGCGTGACCACGCGCACATGTCCCGTGCTGAAGCGCGCGCTGAGATCGACCATGTCGCCGAAGATCCCGTCGATCCATCCGCTGGCCGCAACGGTCAGGAAGACGCCGATGCCGACGATGACGAGGGGAAACATGCTGCGCGTGCGGTCGCGCAAGACGCCGAGCAGAAGGAAGCGGATCATCGCATCCTCCCGCGCAAGGCGTCGGTGGGCTGCATGTGCGCGATGCGTCGCGCGGGCAGGAAGCTGACGATGGTCGCAGCGACGAAGATGAGCACGATCGTGGCGCCGACGAGTCCGGCACTGAAGGCGGGATAGATGCGCGCCGCGCCGGCGATGCCCGTGTTCTCGAAGGATCCCCCCACCCCGAATCCCACGGTGGCGAGATACCACAGCAGCGGCACGCCGTAGATTGCGCCCGCGAACGCGGCGAGAATACTGTGCGCTCCCCCTTCGAGCGTGAAGAGACCGACCACCTGCCAGCGCGTCATCCCGAGGGCGACGTAGGTGCCGATTTCGCGCTGGCGGCGGAAGATGGAGAGCACCTGCGTGTCGAAGAGGGCGAGCAGGGCCATGAGCAGGAGGATCGAGTACATCACTGCGGATCCGATGCGCTTGGCCTCGATGATGTCGGTCAGATCCTGCAGCAGCATGTCGGCAGTCTTGAAATGCCATCCCGCCGGCGCGGCGGCGAGTTGCACAGCGGCATCGGGTGCGGCGACGACCAGCGTGGCCTCGTCCTCGAGACCGGTCATGGCCCGCAGGCGTTCGAGCGGCACCCAGATCTGTCCGACATCCACACTCGGCACATCCACATCGAAGATGCCGGCGACCAGCGCCTCGCAGGCGTCGAAGGCGCCGTTGCGGTCGCGCCACCGCACGAGCACGACGTCGTGCAGCGCGAGTCCCGCGCTCCCGGCCATGCGCCGGCCGATCAGTACGGGCAGCGCGTCGCCTTCGCACGCGGTGTCGAGCACGGCGGTGGGGAGCGCCACGACGCGCTGGGCGGGATCGATGCCGCGCAGCAGTGCGGACTGCATGCGTCCGCCGGGATAGATCGTGCCCTGCACGATGAGCACGGGTGAGAGGCTTCCGCTGGTGGCACCGCGCGCCAGCGCGGGCGGGAGCGGGGCGTGCGCATGGACGAGGGTGAAGGGATCGTACGGGTCGTAGGATTCCTGCCAGTACTGTCCCGCACCGACTTCCCAGGCGATGGTCTCGCGGCGGGCCTGCTGATTCCATCCCTCGATCAGGCCGTTGTAGAAGATGATCACGACGTAGCTGAACGAGAGTGCGAGCACGTTGAGCCAGGTGCGGAGTCCCGCGCCGACGAGATTCGCGAAGGCGACTCTAAGGGCGAGCATCGGGAGCCTCCCGGGTGGGCACGACGGTGTCGTCGCGTTCGAGATTTTCGTCGCGCCGGACGATCTCGTCGCGCTCGACAGTGCCGTCTTTCAGACGGATGATGCGGCGCAGGTAGGCGATCACCTTCTCGTCGTGCGTGGCGAAGACGAAGGTCGTGCCGAGGTCGCGGTTGAGCGCCTCCATCGTGCGGAGAATGTGGTGCGAGTTCTCGGCGTCGAGATTGGCCGAGGGCTCGTCGGCGAGCACGAGCCCGGGACGCTTGACCATCGCGCGCGCGATGGCCACGCGCTGGCTCTCGCCGCCGGAGAGCTGGGCGGGACGCGCATCCGCGCGGTCGTCGAGTCCCACCCACGCAAGCGCCTCCATCACCGCCCGCCGCCGCTCGGCCGCACCCACGCGCTGCAGCAACAGGGGAAACTCCACGTTCTGAAACACGGTGTAGACGGGAAACAGGTTGTAGGTCTGGAAGATGAATCCGATGTGTTCGTTGCGCAGGCGCGCCGACGCGCGCGCATCGAGATCGAGCGTGTTGCGGCCGAGCACGATCGCGCGTCCCTCGCTCGGCAGGTCGAGCGAGCCGATGATGTTGAGCATCGTCGTCTTGCCCGAACCGCTCGGTCCCACGAGTCCTGTGAACTCTCCCGCCCCGATCTCGAGCGAAATGCCGCCGAGCGCAGTGAACGCGCCCGTGCCCATGGCAAAGCGCTTGACCACTCGGTCGAGTGTCACGATGTGCACGTTGCGTCCGTCCATATGTCTTCTCCGTGTCAGTGGTAGATCGCTGCGAGCAGCATGAACCCCGATCCCCCGAACGCTGAACCGCCCCAGGCCGCAAGGTCGCGCGCGGGATTCCAGAACAGAAGCAGATGCGCGCTCCACACATCCTCCGTGCGCGCGAGCGAGGCGAGCCGGTACCAGTTTCCGCTGCGCCAGTCGTGGAACACCATCACCGATGCGCCGTGCAGCGCGTCGAGGGGATACGTGGCGGCCAGCGCCGTCAGCTGCGCAGTCTCTGCGAGCGCACCGAGCCGCGCGCCACCCTGTCCGACCGCATGCTCGCAGGTGATGCCGAGTCCGTTGCCCCACGCGAACGTGTAGTCGGCGCCGAGCGTGGCGAGGGACGTCCACGTCGCGTCCCCGCGCGCACCGCGGTGCATGAGCACCCCCTCGCCCCAGATTCCGATGCCGACATCCCATTTGCCGTCGAGGCCGATCCTGTTTTCATGGAGGGAGGATGCCCCGGCCGTGGAGATCTGTCCCAGCACAGAGGACTGCCCCTGCGGGGCGGATGCCCCGGCCGCGCTGCCCGCCGCCACTCCGTACGCTCGCCGGTGATGGAACGTCACTGCCGCCTCCCCCGCTCCCATCGGAAGCTGCACGCGCCCGCCGAATTCCGGCGTGTGCCGCACGGTCGCATCGGCGTCGATTCCCCTGGGCTCATCGTTGCCATAGAGCGCCCAGAGCCAGAGACTCGCGTTGTTCTGCATCGTCCCGCGTGCGAGGATCCCGCGCACACCGGAGGCGACAGCGAGAGGATCGCGGGGATCCACGCGGTCGAACCACATCAAGGGACGCACAAGAAGCGCCGATCCGAAGTTCAGCTTCTGCAGTCCCGCACGCAGCTCCATCCGTTCGGATGCGATGCGCAGCGACAGCCGATGCAGCTCGGCGTTGGCATCGGGAGCCTCTCCGCGCCGCAGTTCGACGCGCAGCTGCAACGCAGCGTCGGCATCGAGTGCAACATCGTCGGTGAGCGCATATCCGACCGACAGCTCCGGAATCGAGCGGAGTCCCGCATGAGAAACCAGCACCCTGTCGAACGAGCCGCCCAGCCATCCCGAGAACTCATGGCGTGCATCCACTGTCTGCGCCGTCGCCTGCGGACCTGTCGCACCACACAGTCCCACAGCGCACAGCGCCCCCGTGAGAAACGACGCAACCCAGCGCAGCCATGTGCGCACTGTGTCCGGGAGCAGCGTTCCCGCTCCTTCTTTCGCAGTGCCACACACACCATCTGACCGTTCGATCATGATCACCATGCCTGAAATGTCGCGAACAGGTTCGGTATCCCGTCCATCCGCAACTTACAATAGTCATGTGTCAGGTGCATTCGAAAAGCCGGGCCCGCAGCGCAGCGCCCGCATGCGATCACACGCAACTCGCGGCATGCCTCGCAGGTGCCTGCGCGGTCTCTGTGTGGCGTCGTGTACAGTTTCACAACGATACGTAGATTGCACAGGCATGCCGCCGGAACTCTCCATATCGTTCACTGATGTCGTGCACGCACTGCTCGTGCTGTGTGCGGTGGCTTCCTCTGGGGGATTCGTTGCCACGGGTGTGGGACGTGCCCGCGCCCGGCGGCGGGAGGCGGAGTTCGTGCGGGCATCCGCCGCGCATGAAACCCCGGATGTGATCCCCCCTCTCGTCTCGATCATCATCGCGGCGCATGACGAAGTGCAACGGATCCCGGCACTGATCGCGGCACTGCAGGCGCAGACGTATCCGCGGGAGCGGATGGACATCGTGGTGGCGGACGACCGATCCACCGACGGCACGGCGCAGGTCGTCGCGCACCTGGATCCCGCGGTGCGGATCGTGCGCATCGACGTGACGCCGGCAGGGGTCAGTCCGAAGAAGCACGCGCTGCATACGGCAATCGAGGCGGCGACAGCGGAGTTCCTGCTGTTCACGGATGCCGACTGCAGGCCGGGACCCGACTGGGTGCGCGCGATGGTGCGACGTCTCGCGGGCGGCGCGGAGGTGGTGGTCGGACTCTCTCCGGTCGATGGGATCCGCCACGGCGCGCAGCTGTTGCGGGGGTATGAAAGCGCGCGGGCATCGATGCTGATGGTGGCCGCGATCGGCTGGGAGGCGCCGTACATGAGTCTGGGTCGCAACTGGGGCTATCTGCGGCGGTCGTATGAGGCGGTGGGTGGACTTCCTTCCCTCGGTCATCATCTGGGCGGGGACGATGATCTGCTCTTGCAGCGCTACGTCTCAGCAGGAGCGCACATCGCTTCATGCACCGAGCGCGATGCCGCGTGTCCGACGGATCCTCCCGCCGGCTGGGGCGCGCTCCTGCGCATGCGGGTGCGGCATCTGCACGTGGCGGCGGCATACAGGGGGCGCGGCGCGCTGCTGCTCGCGGGCTTCGAACTCGCCGAGTTCATCACGATCTTCATCGCGCCCGCATGGTTCGTGGTCACGACCGGCATGCATCCCCTGCTCGTCGCGGTGGTACTCGTCGCCAAGCTCTCCTACGACACGCGCTTCCTGCTGCCGGCCATGCGCGGGTTGCCGGGGCGCGGTGGCATCTGCACGCGACTCATCATGATCCTTCTCGAGCCGCTGCATGTCGCGTCCACAGTACTGTTCTCCGTTCTAGCACCTCTGCTGAGATCCCGATGGTAGACACGCATTCACGCTCACGCAGCGCTGTGAAACGCAGCGCTGTGAAACACAGCGCCGGGCAACGCAACACCGGGCAACGCAGCGCCGGGCAACACAGCACAGCGTACGATGCATTGGCACTCGTGCTCATTCTCTGGCATGCCGTCCTGCTCGTACTCTCCCTTGTCGGTGGTGAGACGCTGCGACTCTGGGGCATCGACGCAGCCGGCATGATCTGGACGCATCCCGTCTCCCTCGTGCTGACCGGCGCCGCACTCGCGTACGTCCTCACCCTGCGCACGCGTCCCATGCACCGCATGCTCGCTCACCCCGCCACACCTGCGGTGCTGCTCGGTCTCGTCGTCACCGGACTGGCTGTCATCGCCCTGCTGCAGCTCGGTCGCGGCGGGGTGCCGCCCCTGCTCGGGGATGGCGCGCTCTACCGCAGCGAGGTCCTTCGTCTCGGTCTGATTCCCGACCACGTGCCGATCTTCCTCAAGCCATCAGCGATGCTCACGGGCCCGATCCTTCTAACGCTCGTGCAGCTGACCGGAACGGCACATCCAGCAGCACCCTTCCTGCTGCTCGGACTGATCGCGCTCGTGCTCGTCGTCGGGCGCATCCTTCTTCTCGCACGTCGCCACGGTGCCGCGGGCGTGCTGCCGTTCGTGGCAGCGCTTCTGCTCACGCCGGCCTGGCTGCTGCTCTGCGGAAGCATCGAACTCTACGCACTCCCGCTCGCCGCGGTGATCTGGCTGCTTGCGGAATTGATAACCGCCGTGCAGCATGATACTGCACGCATGACACCGATCATCATCGCCACCATTGTCGCGCTTGCAACCTCGCTCTCCGCGATCGCGCTGCTTCCCCTCAGTACATGCGTGCTCGCGTACCTCTGGTGCGTGCGCAAGGGACACGACTGCAGCCTGCGCGCAGCGGTGCTGATCGCCATCACCGCCTCAGCTGTCGTGGCCGTTGCGGTCGTGTTCCGCGACGTGCTCGGTCTCGGCGCCTACCTGCTCCCGCCCTCCGCTGCACGGTATGTGCACGACGGTGTCGACTACGGCATCGTCCAGTACTCCATCCTTCACCCGGCGCATCTGGCGGATGCGGGCAACATGCTGCTGCTGGTCGGCGGCGCGTGGCTTCCCCTCGCGGGGGCGGTGCTGCTCGTGCGCCGCTGGCGCGAGGCGCTGCCCGTGCAGGTGCTGGGTTTCATGCTGGTCGCGGCCGCGTCCTCCCTCCTCACACTTCTGTGTGCGAACGCGGCGCTCGGCATGGAGCGGGACTGGGATCTGCTCGTCGTGCCCCTGCTCATGCTGCCGGCCTCGGCCGCCGCGATGCTCGCATCGCTCGCGCGCAGGGACGCCGCCGCGGTGCTGCGCATCCTGCCGCTGCTCGTGCTGCTCGGTGGGGCAACGACGCATGCGTGGATCGCGGTGCAGACCGACGTGCCCACCGCGACCGACAGGCTGCTGCGCGCGATCGACCGCGACGCGCCGCTGCTGCGTGCCGATTTCACCTATTACGGCTACGAGAATCTGCGCAAGCAATTCCGCAGCGACGGCGACGACGCGGGCGTGCACGCGATGTACATGCGCATGCTCGCCACCGGGTATCGCGCGAGCGACACGTATGAAAAGCTGCTCGCGCTGCAGTACAACACACGCAATGTGCCCGCGGCATGGATCGACGAGGTGGGCTCCTCGCTGCGCACACGCATCGCGCGGCCGTCCCGTCGTGGCACGCACGGATTTCTCGATCGCAGGGAGCTCGGAGAACTCGCGGCACAACTGGTGGCGCAGACGGCGCGCCTCGGGGATGTGACGCGTGCGGCCATGTGGGCGGATCGGTTCGCCGAGGACTTCGCAGAGGGATGGAAGGAGGAGGCATTCGCGCGCGTGTGGCTTTCGCAGGGTGCGACCCCGCAGCAGACGGCGGAAGCCGTCTTCGCAAGCATCGACTCGACGGCACGCAGCAGCAACACGCTCTTCATGGCGGCGGTGATGTTGAAGGACGCAGGCGCGTACGACACCGCGGCGGCATATCTCGCATGGGCGATCAAGCGGAATCCCGTCGAACACCCGATCTACTATCTGCACCGGGCGCGGCTGCTGCTGCATGTGGGACGCGTGGACGAGGGACATGCCGTCCTGCTCGCCTGTCTTTCACGGTGTCACGATCCCGCGCGTGCCGAGGAAGCGCGCGCACTGCTCGCACAATCGGGGTATATTGGTCGTTCCCCCAAACCATTTTCGAAAGGTCGCACGTCGTGCTGACGGTATCGGATTCTGATTCCCTGCGTTCGAGCCTCCCTGCGGGTGCGGCGCATCCCGACCGGGTGCGCTGGCAGCGCGCGGTGGATACAGCGACAGAGCGCGGGATGCTCGTGGCCGATCTGCTCGGGTCTGTCCTGTCGCTCGCTGGGACGCGGGTCCTGGACTGCGGATGCGGGGCAGGTGGCACCTCGGCTGCACTGCGGATGCATGGTGCGCACGTCGTCGCCTTCGACGTGCATGCGGCGCGGCTCGCAATGACGCGCGCGCGCGACAGCGCGCTCGTGCTCTGCGGAGGTGATGCGGCGGCGCTTCCCTTCGCACGCGGCGTGTTCGACGCGGTCGTGCTGCAGGATGTGCTCGAGCATGTCGAGGATCCCGCCCACGTATTGGCCGAATGTGCACGTGTCGTGCGAGATGGCGGCGTCGTGTACCTGTCCACGCCCAACCGGTGGTCTCCGGCGACGGTGGCTTCCGACCCGCACTTCGCGTTGCCGCTCGTGGGTGTGCTGCCACGCGCGGGACTCCGCCGGGTGCTCCGCCGGCTGCGTCCCACCGAAGCCGCGCGGCGCGATCTTCCGCAACTCCTTTCCTTTTCCTCGCTCGAGAGGCTGGCCCGGGAGGCCGGCTTCGCGCTGGCCTTGTGCAATCGCGCAGTGGCGCACATGCTGCAGGTGCATCCCGCGCGGGTGGTGTGGAGCGCAGCGCATCTGGCGCTCGTCGGCGTGCTGCATCGGCTGGGCGCGATGCGGCTGGTGGAGCTGGCGGCAAGCGATGGACGCGGCATGCGTACACGCTGGCTGGCGCCGGCCTGGTACTGCCTGCTGCATCGGGAGACGCGATGATGCGCGCGCGCACGCTCTGGAATCTCGCGCGCACGGCAACGCTGCGGCGTGCGGTGAACGTCGTGCGGATCACGGCGGCGCAGCTGGTGTCGGCGACGCTGCATCGTCCCGTGGTGTGGGGAATGCCGTGGACGCTGACAATCGAGCCCACGAACCGCTGCAATCTCGCGTGTCCCGAATGTCCCAGCGGAAACGGTTCGCTCGTGCGTCCCCTGGGTTCGATGACTCTCGAGCGCTTTCGGCGTCTCGTCGACGAGGTCTCCCCGCACGTCTTCTATCTCCAGCTGTACTTCCAGGGAGAGCCGTTCATCAACAAGTCCCTCGCGGAAATGGTCGCCCACGCGCATCGCCGCCGGATGTACACTGCGATCAGCACGAACGCGCATTTTCTGCGTGCCGAGACCGCGCGCGCACTGCTGGATGCGGGACTCGACCGCCTGATCGTGTCGGTCGACGGCACGAGCGAGGAATCCTATCAGACCTATCGCGTTGGCGGCACTTTTGCTGCCGTGCTGCGCGGACTCGATGCCCTTGCGGCCGAACGGCGTGTGCATGCACGGGGGAAGCGTCTGGAGCTTGTCGTGCAGTTTCTCGTCACCAGGCAGAACGAGCACGAGATCGACTCCGTGCGGAAGCTGGCCGCGGCCTATGATGCGTCGCTCGCACTGAAGACAATGCAGGTGTATTCGGTGGAAAGTGCCGAGGCGTTTCTACCTCGGGATGAGAGGTATCGACGGTACCTGGTGCGCGACGGGGAGCTGGTGATGAAAGGACGTATGGCAAACCGCTGTGCGCGGTTGTGGGATCGAAGTGTCATTACGTGGGACGGCGTGGTCGTGCCCTGCTGTTTCGACAAGAATGCCGAGCATGCGGTGGGATCGCTGGATGATGGCGCATTCGAGGAGGTGTGGACGGGCGAAGCGTTGCAGGGGTTTCGTGCGCGCGTGCTGAGCGACCGCCGCGGCGTGCCCATGTGCACCAACTGCACCGAGGGATTGCGGGTGTACCGATAGATCACCGGGAGGACGGACGCCCTCGTCCGTCATTGACGCATGTTCAGTGGATGCAGGGTGGACGGGTGCTCCACGACCGCTCCACCCCCATTGATGATTTTTTCGTAGGTTGAGGGCATGTACACATTCGGCATCGACAAGCTGGGCCGCAAGACGCTGCTCTTCCTGCAGGAAGTCGGGCAGGTGAGTATCATGGTCGCCGGGATGGTGCGCAGTTCGCACCGACTGTTTCGTGACCGCCGGCTGCTTCTCGAGCAGATGCACCACATCGGCGTGGGCTCGCTGCCTCTCGTGCTGATCATCGGACTGTTCACGGGCATGGTCAGTGCCTGGCAGGCCGCATATCAGTTCAAGGGCATGATCTCGTTCTCGCTGATCGGAGGCGCTGTAAGCCGCGCGATCTTCATCGAGCTGGGTCCCGTGCTCACCGCCATCGTCATCGCCGGACGCGTGGGCGCCTCGATTGCGGCTGAACTCGGCACCATGAAAGTGACCGAACAGATCGACGCGCTCGAAAGCATGGCCATCGATCCCGTGCGGTACCTGGCGCTTCCGCGCGTACTCGGCGCAGTGCTGATGATGCCGGTCCTGGTGGTGTTCGCCAACTCGATTGCGCTGGGAGGAGCATATCTGGTTTCCAATCTCTTCCTCGACCTGACTCCCCAGGTCTTCTTCGGCAGCGTGAAGCGGTTCTTCCAGACGAAGGACATCATGGCAGGCATTCTCAAGTCGCTGTTCTTCGGTGGCGTGACCTCGCTGCTGGGCTGCCACATCGGCTTCCGCACTTCGGGGGGCGCCGAAGGAGTCGGCAATGCGACGATTCGTGCGTTCGTGCTCTCGGCTGCGTTCATCCTCATCCTCGACTATACCCTCTGGCTGGTGATTTTCTGAGCAGCGGTGGCATGTGGGGAGACGGACGGGGGCGTCCGTCCTCCCATGGGATCTACCTTGTACGGGGGGGTATGGGGTGGTATTTTGACTCCAACTGAACATCCGAACGAATCGTTGATCAGCGGTGTTCTGTAAGACAACGCCGTCAACGATTGAACGAAGATAGAATCCATGGAAGGCAATTTCTCAAACAGAGTGCAAGAGGTCATCCGCCTGAGTCGCGAAGAAGCCATCCGGCTGGGTCACGACTACATTGGCACGGAGCATCTGCTGCTCGGCATCGTACGCGAGGGCGAGGGCATCGCGGTGAAGATCCTCCGCAACCTCGGCATCGACCTGTTCAAGCTGAAAAAGTCCATCGAAGACACGGTCCGCTCGTCTGGCGGAACGCTCACGATCGGCAACATCCCCCTGACCAAGCAGGCCGAAAAGGTGCTCAAGATCACCTATCTCGAAGCCAAGCTCTACAAGTCGGAGGTGATCGGCACCGAACATCTGCTGCTCTCGCTCATGCGTGACGACGACAACATCGCCTCGCAGATCCTGGCGCAGTACTCGGTGCAGTACGACACCGTGCGCAACGAGCTCGACAACATCATCAGCGGCAAGCCCTCGCAGGCGTCAAAGAAGGGGGATGTTCCTTCGGACGCGACATCGGGGACCGGGTCGGGGGCCGGCGCAGAACGTCGTGGGGAAAAACCCAAGACGCCCGTCCTCGACAATTTCGGACGGGATCTGACCAAGCTGGCGATCGATGACAAGCTCGATCCCATCGTCGGCCGCGAGAAGGAAATCGAGCGCGTGGCGCAGGTGCTCTCGCGCCGCAAGAAGAACAATCCCGTGCTCATCGGCGAGCCCGGCGTCGGCAAGACGGCGATCGCCGAGGGACTCGCCCTGCGCATTGTGCAGAAAAAAGTCTCGCGTGTGCTGCACAACAAGCGTGTGGTCACACTCGACCTCGCCGCCCTCGTTGCCGGCACGAAGTACCGTGGCCAGTTCGAAGAGCGGATGAAGGCCGTGATGAATGAACTGGAAAAGGCCGCAGACATCATCCTCTTCATCGACGAGCTGCACACGATCGTCGGCGCGGGCGGTGCGTCGGGCAGCCTCGACGCCTCGAACATGTTCAAGCCGGCCCTCGCGCGTGGCGAGATCCAGTGCATCGGTGCAACCACCCTCGATGAATACCGACAGTACATCGAGAAGGATGGTGCACTCGACCGCCGCTTCCAGAAGATCATGGTGGATCCCACATCGGTCGACGAGACCATCCAGATTCTCGTGAACATCAAGCACAAGTACGAAGAGCACCACAACGTGCGCTTCAGCGAGAAGGCGATCATCAACTGCGTGAGGTTGTCGGACCGCTACATCACCGACCGCTTCCTGCCCGACAAGGCCATCGACGTGATGGACGAAGCCGGCGCACGCGTGCACCTGCAGAACATCGTGGTGCCCCAGGAGATCGTCACGCTCGAAGAGGAGATCGAGAAGATCAAGAGTCAGAAGAACAAGGTGGTGCGCAACCAGAACTTCGAGGAAGCCGCGCGGCTGCGCGACATCGAGAAGCGCCTGCTCAACGACCTCGAAGACAGGAAGCGCGAGTGGGAGCAGTCGTCGCACTCGATCGTGCACGAGGTCGGTGAGGATGTGATCGCCGACGTCGTTTCGATGATGACCGGCATCCCGATGAACCGCATCGCGCAGAGCGAGAGCCTCAAGCTGCTGCACATGGCCGACGAACTCCGCAAGGAAATCATCGGACAGGACGAGGCGATCGAGAAGCTCGCCAAGGCAATCCGCCGTGCGCGTGCGGGACTCAAAGATCCCGGTCGCCCGATCGGTTCGTTCGTGTTTCTCGGTCCCACCGGCGTCGGCAAGACCGAACTCGCCAAGGTGCTCGCGCGCTATCTCTTCGATTCGGAGGATGCGCTCGTGCGCATCGACATGAGCGAGTACATGGAAAAGTTCTCGGTGTCGCGCCTCGTCGGCGCCCCGCCGGGATATGTCGGGTACGAGGAAGGCGGTCAGCTCACCGAGAAGATCCGTCGGAAGCCGTACTCGGTCGTGCTGCTCGATGAAATCGAGAAGGCGCATCCCGACGTGTTCAACATCCTGCTGCAGGTTCTCGACGACGGCACGATCACCGATGGACTCGGCCGCCGGATCGACTTCAAGAACACGATCCTGATCATGACCTCGAATGTCGGCACGCGCGACATCAAGCGCGAGGGCGCCTTTGGATTCGGTGAGGTTCCGGAGGAGCAGAATCAGTATCGCGACATGAAGAAGACCGTTGAAGATTCGATGAAGCGGCTCTTCAATCCCGAGTTCCTCAATCGCCTCGACGAGACGATCGTGTTCCACTCCCTGACCAAGGAGCACATTCACCAGATCATCGACATCTCGACGCGACGGCTCTTCAAGCGTCTCGGTCATCTCGGTCTGCAGGTCGATTTCACACCCGAGGCTCGCGAGTTCGTGGCAGACAAGGGGTGGGATCCGAGCTTCGGTGCACGTCCGCTGCGCCGCGCACTGCAGACCTACGTCGAGGATCCGCTTTCGGAGGAGATGCTCAAGGGCAGCTTCCCCGAAGGGACGAAGGTGCAGGTCGTCTTCGATGCGGAAGCCGGCGAACTCCGCTTCCTGAATGCCGGACCGATCGAAGCACCCGTCTCAGAGATTCCAGATGCTCCCGTAGTATCTGATGCTCCCACCGGAGAGCGTGCTCCCGATGCTCCCGCCACGGATGAGGAGCACCCGATCGTTGAAGATCCACACAACGGCATCGTATGAGCAGGAGGACGGACGCCCTCGTCCGTCCGTCCATCGATACATCATCAGCATGTGAGGATAGACGAAAGTACTCCACCGAACGATCACGGGGCGGCCACTGGCCGCCCCGCTCTGTTTCACGCATCGCTCATCGAAGAATGATCACCATCCGTTGTACGACAGATGCTCCCGAGCGGATCCGGAGCACGTATGATCCTGGCGAAAGCTCGGGAGCATGCAGTCGGATATGCGAGGGACCTGCAGGAAGCAGCTCGTCTGCGACCGTCAGGATGGTCGTGCCCAGCAGCGTGTGCAAAGTCACCTGTGTATGGGCTGCTCGTGGATTCATGATCTCGATGGTCGTGCTCCCGCGGGAGGGATTCGGGTACACGCTTCCGATGATGATCGATGCCGGCACCGTCACAGCTTCCGCGGAGATGACAGTCGAAGCCGTGTCGCACAACACGCATCCATAGCCGGAATGGAGTATGGTGCCTGCTGAAGCCGCAGAATCCACCGCACCCTGTCCGGGCACGGATCGGGCAGTCCATGATGCACTTGTACTCACGCCCGCGCCGCTTGCAATCAGATCCGCAATGATGCGGAAGGACGCAGACTGTTGCGCATGCAATGGGACTGCCGACACGAACAGCATGCAGAGGCATGCAAGCGCAGCCCCCCGTCGTCGGGGTGTCATCGCGCACCTCGCCATGGTTGCCGGCTGCCGGACTGCCAGTGCGGGGTCTGCGCGGCAGGGAGCTTCCCCCGGGTGGGGGCGGCCGTGTGGTGTGGACGCGGTACGCGGGCGTCGGGATCCGCTGCGGAGCCTCGGTCTGAGGCGACGTTGTGTTCCTCCAATCTCACATCTTCATAGCCCCTTCGCTTCGCACTGATCTGGTAGTCGAAGGGGATGGTCGCGTGACCTCCGCCGAGCTCACGCACGACAAAATGGTCGGGGGCCTTGTGGGCGATGTAGAGTCCTGCACAGTCGCCCCCCGGGGTCAGGATGATCTGTGGGAGATGCTCGGCATCGATGGTGACGGTTTCGCGGAAGATGGGATCGATCGGTACGATTGCCTCGCCGTCGCGCAGCGTGGCCGTGCCGAAATCGGTATAGCGCACGTCGGCTGCCTCGACTGCGTACATGCGGCGTGTGCCGTAGGACGTGGTCTTGACGATGTTGTTCTTCGTGCCGGTGAAGAAGAAGTCGCCCATGGGATTCAGATGACCGACGAAGCCTCCGGTCGGGGATTTGATGGTGAGTCCCTCGAGCGGTGAGATTTCGAGGATGTTTCCATTTTCGAGGGGGATGCGGATGCCGGCCCAGTAGGTTTCAAGGCCGGAATGCTCGGAGGTGCCGTCTTCGTGGAAATCGACGAGTTTATTGCCTGCGGCATCGACAATGTGCAGGCTGCGGAAGTAGCCTTCGCCTGTCATATCGATAGCAGCGACCTTGTTGCCGAGCGTGTCGTAGACGGACACGCCGTCGGAGCCGAGCACGATGCCACCATCGTTGTTCGGGTTGTACACACCGATCGAAGAACCCCGCAGCCAGCCACCGTGGAGCCAGGTCGTGTCGCGGTAGCCGGTTGCGGGATCGTGATAGGTGTACTGCTCGAGCAGGCTGTGGCGAGACCCGGTCGTATCGAAACCGATGAGCTCGACGCGTCCTGCAGGATCGGTCAGATCGCCCTTGACGATGTGCAGGCTGCGGAAGTATCCCTCTCCCGTCGAATCGATGAACCCGTTGACGGCGAGTCCGTCGGTGATGAGGATCTGGCGTGTAGCCACGCCGTCCTTCGTCAGCACGGTACTCCTGGACGTTGGCAGGTCGCCACCGACGCTGATGCCGTCGTGGTAGTGCTCCCATCCGATGTGTTCGGAAGAGCCTGTGACGATGAGGGTGTCGACGACGAGGCGGGAGAGTGTATCGAGCACGATCAGTGTGTCGACCGTGAGTCTGGTGATCGTGTCGGGAACGCCGGCAGGTCCGGCGGGTCCGGCAGGTCCGGCAGGACCAGCGGGACCAGCGGGACCAGCGGGACCGGCAGGACCAGCGGGACCAGCGGGACCGGCAGGACCAGCGAGACCGGCAGGACCGGCAGGGCCGGCAGGTCCCGGAGGCAGGGGGTGTTTGAGCGAATCCGCATACAGCGCGACCATGGCGAGCGGCACGGGCTGCAGCGGGATCGGCGGTTCGAGCACTTCGCCGTTGACGGTCAGACGCAATGCAGCACGCGTTTGAAAGATCAGTGGATTGAGTGGATTGTTGAGTGTGTCGACGCTTCCGATGGCGTGTTCGAAGAGCCCGTTCGAGACCATGAGGTTCGAGACGGTTTCCTCGAACAATATCGGGTTTCCGGGACGCGTCAGATCCACGATGGTGAACCGAACGCTCAACGCGCCATTGTAGCGCGAACCATCGGGTTTCGTCAGGCAGCCCTGATAGTGGAAGACGCGCTGAACGGTTGGAGACGGGCGGTCGGCGCTGCGGTCAGGTAGGGACGTCTGCGCGTGAAGCACGCACGACAACAGCAGGCAGCATGCGGCGCTGCCAATGTATTTCGCAAGGTGCATGATGACACTCCTTCAGCTGATGAGCGGATCGGCCACATGGTGGCCGTGAGGAAGCGAGGTCAGGGATGCAGGGTATGTGGGATGGAGATGGAAAATATAGAGGCGGGATATCCGAATAGCAAGGAAAAATGCTCACGGCACCCCGTGTGGAACTCCCAGTGCACGGACGTACGACGGTTCGCCGGACAGCGTCAGTTTCCGCGGGCGACCAGATGGAAGCGGGGGATGGCGGCCTCGAAGGTGCTGCCGTCTTCGCGGCGCATGGTATAGGTTCCTTCCATCGAGCCTTCGAAGGATTTCAGCACGCAGAAGCTGTTGTAGGTGTGGCTCTCCCCCGGAGTGATGGTCGGCTGGCGACCGACCACGCCATCGCCCTCGACCTCATAGTCGGCGGCGGCGGAATCGTGGATGTACCAGTGGCGTCGAAGAAGTTGCACGGGCCCGGTTCCCTCGTTGGTGATTGACACGAAGTACACGAAGAAGAACTGGCCGCGCAGAATGTCGGACCGCTCCTCCAGGAAGAAGGGCTGCACCGTGACTGTCACGCCTTCGGTTGTTTCCGTGTATGCGACCATGACTCAGTTCTCCGTCGATCGGGCGTCACATGACGCTCCTATCAGGTAAACGCACAAACACTCAATAACGATCCAGGCGAAAGGACTCGCCCAGATAGATTTTTCTCGCCTCGGCATCTCCGGCAAGTGCCTCGCTCGTACCTTCGAGCAGGATGGTCCCGTCGAAGAGCAGATAAGCGCGGTCGACGATCGAGAGCGTTTCGTGCACGTTGTGGTCGGTGATGAGCACACCGATGTTGCGCTGCTTGAGTGTGCGCACGATGTTCATGATGTCTTCGACGGCGATGGGGTCCACCCCCGCGAAGGGTTCGTCAAGAAGGATGAAGCTGGGATTCACCGCAAGGGCGCGGGCGATCTCGCAGCGGCGCCGCTCTCCCCCGCTGAGCATGTAGCCCTTGCTCGCACGGATGTGGGTGATGTTGAAATCCTCCATGAGTTCTTCTGCTCGACGTTTTCTGTCTGCGCGCGCGAGTCCCATGATCTCGAGCACGGCGATGAGGTTCTGTTCGACGGTGAGCTGACGGAAGACCGAGGCCTCCTGCGGGAGGTAGCCGATGCCACGGCGGGCGCGCTTGTACATCGGCAGTGACGTGATGCGCTGCTCGTCGAGGTAGACATCCCCGGCGCTGGGACGAATCATGCCGGTGATCATGTAGAAGGTGGTGGTCTTGCCGGCGCCGTTGGGTCCGAGCAGTCCGACGATCTCGCCCTGCTGCACCGACACGCTTGCGCCCTTGACGACGTCGCGCTTGCCGTATCGGCGCCGTAGGTTCTCAGAGCGGAGGGTGCGGGGTGTGGGGGAATCCATCCTTGAATTTACCACCAGGTTGCGTCATCACAAAGATGGGAGGACAGACGCCCTCGTGGGAGGACGGACGCCCTCGTCCGTCATTGACGAATGTACAGGGGTGTCTGCATCGAGCCTACAGACGAAACAGTCGACGGGCGTTGGCGGTGGTGACGGCAGCGAGGTGCTCGACACTGCAACCGCGCACGCCCGCAATGTACGCGGCGATGCGCGGGATGTGCATCGGCTCGTTCCGCTTCCCCCGGAATGGCACGGGTGTCATGAACGGCGCATCGGTCTCGAGCAGCAGACGGTCGTCGGGCACGAGGCGGATCACTTCGTCGAGATCCACCTTCTTGAATGTGACGTTGCCCGTGAACGAGATGTGAAATCCCAGATCGAGCACGCGGCGGGCGACGTCGGCATCGCTTGAGAAGCAGTGGAACTGTCCCGCGAGCGCACCACGCTGAAACGAGCGGCAGATGTCGATGATGTCGTCATCGGCCTCGCGGTTGTGGATCACCACGGGCAGCGAGAGGCGCAGCGCCAGTGCAAGCTGTTCGCCAAGCACGCGCTGCTGCACGTCGGGCGTACAGAAATCGTAATGATAGTCGAGGCCGATCTCCCCGATGGCAACTGCCTTCTCGTGCAGGGCGGCGCGCTCGACCGTGGCGAGGTAGTCCGCCGGCAGCGCACCTGCGTCGTGCGGATGCACGCCGGCGGTGAACCATGCATCCGCGAATTCGCGAGCGATGGCTTCCGCCTGATGCATCGTCTCCAGCGTGGTGGCCGGTACGACAACGCGCGTGACACCCTCGGCGCGGGCGCGTGCGAACACGGCATCGAGATCGTCCTCGAAATCCTCCCAGAAGAGGTGACAGTGGGTATCGACAAATTCGGTCATGCGGAGCCGGAGTAAAAGGACATGGCGGCGAAGGTCACACCCGATGCGCGCTCCTCCTCATGCCACTGTTCGTAGGCGAGCAGGCGTCCGTGCGCGGGATGGGTCAGATCGAAGAAGGTCGTGATGCAGGCGTATCCATCGATGCGCGTGGCATTGCCATGCGCGCGCAGCAACCGCTCGAAGCCGGCGTGATCGCCGCGTGCGAGTGCCTCGAGCTGTGCCTGATCGCTCGCGCGCACCTCGGCGAGCATGTCGCATGCGTCGCGCTCGTCACCGAACTTGCGGCCGATGTGCGACCAGTCCACACTCATCAGGTACACCACGCGGCGTCCGAGGTCCCCGATGGCGCCCTGCACGGCGTCGATGAAGGTCCGATACCGCTGATCCTCGCGCGGCGACGTGCCCGCATGCAGATGCTGCTCCATCGACGTACAGAGCACGGGCACGATGCGGAAGGTGCGATCGGCGAAGGCATGCTGCAGAAAGAGCACCGGGAATTCGATCGAATGTTCGGGCCGGTGCGCGATGTCGTTGCGTGTGAACACATCCCCCGACCGCTCGCGGATGCGCGCCACCAGCTCGGTATCGGTATGGCAGACGCCGAGCGGCGTGCGGTAATGCTTCGACGTGAGAATGAACGTGTCTTCATCCGAATAGTGACTCGTGCCGAGCAGCACCACGGTGTCGAACTCCGCATTGCCGAGCGCGCGGATGGCGGGCACGTAGACGGCGGGACCGACCTGCAGATCGATGTGCGGCGTGATGACACCGACAGGCGCTTCGCGCGGGATCTCGCCATGGTTGGCGGTCATGTGTGCACGCAGGAAGCCGTCGAGCGCATCCGGATCATCATCGTACGAGGCACCGGCGTGCACCGCTTCCCTGATGGGAAGCGCCCGCCACGCATCCTCGACTTCCTGCCGCCGGGCACGGAAGCGGTCATCGTCGAGCAGGAGATTGTCGGCAAGCGCGCGTGCGAGTTCGGCTACGGAGGCTTCCGCAATGTCGATGCGGTGTTCGGCGCGAAGCATTGCACAGAGGTCGGCCGCGGAGCGCGATCCATCCATCAGCATGAGCAGGGCCCAGGCCTCCGGACGCAGGCGCATCATCCGATCGGAGTAGCCGTGGGGATCGCGAAGGACGATGAAGGATTCGCCGTCCTGCTCGAGCGGGAAGGCGTCGAGGTCGCGGCGCAGCGGGGAGAGGATGCGCGAGGGTGTGGCGTCAGGGTGCATCGGGACGGCAGGGTTCGTACAGGAGGCAGCGTACGTGATGTCCCTCGCCGATGTCGGCCATGCGCGGCACGATCTGCGAGCAATCGGCGAAGCGCTGCGGGCAGCGGGTGTGGAAGGGGCATCCTTCGGGCACGTCGACGGGGATCGGAACATCGCCCTCGAGGAGGATGCGTTCGCGGCGGCGACGCGGATCAGGCACGGGCGCCGCGAGGATGAGGGCAGCCGTATAGGGATGCAGGGGCTCGTGCATGACGCGTTCGGCGCTGCCGAGCTCGACAATGCTGCCGAGGTACATGACGGCGATGCGGTCGGCGATGTGACGTACGACGGCAAGGTCGTGGCTGATGAACAGGTACGAAAGGCCGAAGGACCTGCGCAAGTCGAGCAGGAGGTTGAGGATCTGTGCCTGTATCGAGACGTCCAGTGCGGAGACGGGCTCATCGCAGAGAATGAAGTCGGGCTCGACGGCGAGGGAACGGGCGATGCCAATGCGCTGGCGCTGTCCGCTGGAGAATTCATGCGGATAGCGCCGCATGTGGAAGCTGTTGAGTCCCACGATGTCGAGCAGTTCCGCAACGCGCGTGTCGCATGCGTCGGCGGGTACGATATCGTGCACCATGAGCGCTTCCCGGATTGCGCTTCCGACAGATATCCTGGGATTCAGAGACGCGTGGGGATCCTGAAAAATGATCTGCGCGCGCTTGCGGAAGGACTTGAGCGCGGAACCACGGAGCTGTGTCACGTCGATGCCGTCGAAGGTGACATTGCCCGCAGTGGGCTTGAGCAGGCAGAGGATGATGCGTCCGAGCGTGCTTTTGCCACAGCCGGATTCGCCGACAAGCCCGAGAATCTCCCCGCGATGGACGCAGAAGCTCACGTTGTTGACAGCCTGCACGTACCCGGAGATCTTTGAGAAGATGCCGCGCCGGATGGGGAAACGCATTCCGACCTCGCGCACCTCGACGAGCGACGATCCCATGTTCTGCACCGTCCTTCTCCCGCCCGATGTGGCGCCGGCTGTCTGCGTACCTCTTGTCGCGTCGTCCATGGCTTCAAAATAGCCACTGCCAGACTCGCAACGAAACAGACTCGCAACGAAACCCGGACGCGATGCGCGTTTCAGCCTTTCGTTTGCGATATTGCGGGGGCAGCGCAATACGATCGGCCGGCGATGGCTTCCGCAGTGCGGTTTCGGATGTGACCGCAGGTGCGGTGCAACATTCGCCCCCCGACGGCGTACGATCAGAAACGAATTGTCGCGCCTCCGACATGTCCATCCACCACCACTGTCGCACCGCATGAGACTCGAACGCAAGGTCCTGGTGATCGTCTCGATCATTGCGTTCGGCGTGGACTTCCTGTACCTGGTCGCACGCAATGCCCTCCAGGATGGGGCGGGTCCCTCAGCGGATCTGTTCCATCTCGTGCTGATGCTCATCGGCGCAGCGGCATTGACCGTCTACGCGCTGCGCATCCGCGGACACGCCGAGCACAATCCCCTCCGTGTGATCGGCATCGTGGTAGGCATCGCGACGGGACTCCTCCTCCTGCTCGGTCTGTTGCAGCTGTCGACCGGTACCGAGTTCGTGATGACCGGCAAGGGATTCGGTCCGCGCAACGTCGTCAGCGTGCTGGTCGCGATCCTGATCGGCATCACCGCGCTTGCGGGGGGCATCTTCATGTCGGTCTCCCTTGCAGAGCTGATCTTCGTCAAGCGTCGCCGCAAGACCAGGCGCAACTTCGTGCTGCTGCTTTCGATCACCGCACTCTACGCCGTGCTCGCCGCGTTCATCGACCCTTCGCTCGACGGTGACACACCCTGGCACGTGACGCTGCTGTTCGTCGTCATGCTGGCGATCATGCTCGTCAACACCTTCCGCTTCTCGTGGATCCTTGTGCTCTCACGCCGCGAAAAGCTCTTCAACCTGCTCCTCTCCTTCTTCGGCTTCGTGTTCTTCACGATGCTCGCCACCGACATCACCGTACTGACCAGCGATCCCCTGAGCGGCGGGTTGCTGCATCACGCCGTTCGCTACTACCATCCCCTCGTCTGGGCGACCGTGTCTTCGGTCTGCCTGTTCGGCGCACTGTACATGGGCATCGGCTTCGCCAGCACCCTGCTGCATCTGCCGACGGCCAAGGAGTTCGACCGCAAGAAGGTGGAAATCAGTTCCCTCCAGAACATGGGCCGCCTTGTCACCCAGGTGTTCGACTTCGAGGAACTGGTGGGAACAAGCACGGCACTCGCGCTGGATGTGTGCGAGGCGAACGCCGCGTGGCTCGAGCTCGCCATCCCCGATACGCAGGTGGCGGGATCGACCGATGCACACCTCGCCCTCACGTCGGAAGCCACCGCCGACGCCGGCTTCGATGTGATCAGCGAATCCCTGCGCGGCATCACCATCGATCAGATCATGCGCATGCGCATGGATGGCGGGCAGCATCTGCGCGAACTCGTCGCCGAGACCGCACGCGCCATCGTCATTCAGGACGTGCAGGCCGACCGGCGCCTGAACGCGGCACAGTTGCACACGATCGGCATCGGATCGCTCGCCCTCGTGCCCCTGCTCAGCCACGACCGCCTCATCGGCATCCTCGGCGTGGTGAAGAAGAATCCCTACGAATTCGACAAGGACGTGCTCACCGTGCTCTACGCCTTCGCCGACATGGTGTCGATCGCGCTCGAGAACAGCCGCCTGATCGAGGAGAGTCTGCGTCGCGAGCGCTTCCAGCAGGAGATCCGCGTGGCGCAGGACATGCAGCGCAGTCTGCTGCCTGTGCTGCTTCCCGTCGCAGACACCTACGCGCTCGCCGCGACGAGCCTGCCGGCGTATGAAGTTGGTGGGGACTATTACGACGTCGTGCAGCTCGACAACGACAGGCTCGGTATCACCATCGGCGACGTGTCGGGCAAGGGTGTGTCTGCAGCGTTGTACATGGCGCAGGTCAAGGGCATCTTTCAGACGCTGAGTTCGCACGGACTCTCCACCCGAGAGAGTCTCATGGCGATGAACGAGACACTGCGCAAGAACATGGATCGCCGCTCGTTCATCAGCCTGATCTACGGCGTGCTCGACATCCGCACCGGCCACCTGCGCTTTTCGCGTGCGGGTCATTGTCCGCTGCTGTATATTTCGCGACAAACCGTGCGTTTTCTTCGTCCCGACGGCATGGGCCTCGGATTGTCGGGGACAGAGCAGTTCGCATCCTCGCTCAAGGAAGAGGAGGTTCAGCTCGAACCCGGTGATGTCATGGTGCTCTACACCGACGGCATCACGGAGGCGAAGACCAGGTCCGGTGATGAATTCGGCACCGATCGCCTCGCACACATCGTTGAACAACTGCAACACGAATCCGTTGAAACCATCATGACGTCCATCGTCAAAACCGTGAAAGAGTATACAGGAGCCGGCGAAGCCGAGGATGACATGACCGTCATGGTCTTGCGTTGGGATGGCGCGGCCTCCGGCGCATCCGACCCTGCGTCGGGAGGACGCGACGCGCACGCGCACGGCATCGGGCAGCCACAGCAAGAAGGAGCGGCAGCATGAGTGATTTCAATGTCGGCGTGCGGCATGTGGACCGTGTGACCGTGCTCGACCTGCGCGGGTACCTCGACGCACATACCGCACCCGAACTCGAACGGGCCTTCCAGTCCAACATCGACAACAGCCGCTTCAATCTCGTGGTGAATTTCTCGGAACTCTCGTACATCTCGAGTGCGGGGCTCGGTGTGCTCATGCAGTTCATCGAGGATGTGCGCCGCAACGAGGGAGACATCAAGTTGACGAACATGTCGGCGCGTGTCTACAACGTCTTCGATCTGCTCGGCTTCCCCATGCTCTATGAGATCTACCCCGACGAAGGGGATGCCGTCGCGAAGTTCCAGAACAATTCCTGATCCTCTCCGTATCCCCACGCAACGCACAGCGACGCACCGCAGCCTCCGACGGCGCACGTGACCACTCCCGACCGACATATCGACCGCACGCTGGAAATCAACAGCCGCACCGACCTGCTCGGTGATGTGCGCGCCTTCGTGACGCGCGCGGCGGCGGATTTCGGATTCGGCGGCGACGACGTCGGTGCCATCGAGCTGGCGGTGGATGAGGCGATCACCAACATCATCAAGCATGCCTACAAGTACGATCCCTCCGGCGTGATCCGCGTCGTGGTCACGACCCAGGAGAACGGCGAGGGACGCGGCCGCTTCACCGTCAGCATTTCGGATACGGGTATTTCGTTCGACACCTCGCGCTACCATGCTCCCGACATGGCCGAGTACTTCCGCACGCTGCGACGCGGCGGACTCGGCATCGTGCTGATGAACAAGCTGATGGACGAGGTCATCTACGACATCCATCCCGGTGCGGCGAACCACCTGCGCCTGGTCAAGTACCGCGCCTCCTCCTCCCTTTCCTGATCGCGTCGATCGCGGCATGACCGATCCGACGCACGCTCCCCTGCCTGCTGCACCGCAAGGCGACAACGCGACGCGACGTGCGGGCGATGCCTATTCCGACAGCGCGGCACTGCTCGAACTCAGTTCCATCCTCAACGCCTCGCTCGATCTCCCCTTCATCCTCAGCAACGTACTGCTCTCGCTCATGGGCAAGCTGCTTGCCACCCGCGGCGTCGTGCTGGTCGAGCACGACCAGTGGTGCTATCGCGTCGCGAGCCTGAAGGGCGTGACGGGCCGCAGCCTCGACACCGAATTCGTGCTGCCCGTCGACTGGCCGGGGTTCCTCGCTCTCGACACCCTCGACGACACCCTCGACGAACACGTGCGCGAATTCGCGAACTGCTGCAGGGAATGCGGCATCCGTGTGCTCGTGCCGATGCGTGTCGAGGAGCGCATGGTCGGCGTGATCGGTCTCGGTGCGCGACTCAACGGCGCGGACTATGACGCGCCCGCCGTCACCTTCATCGAGAGCGTCGCCGCCGTGGCGGCATCCGCCGTGAAGAACGCCGTGACGATCGACGCCCTGCGCGATGCCAACCGCCGGCTCGACGCCAAGTATCAGGAGATGAACACGCTCTTCGAACTCAGCCGCGAAATGACGGGCACCTTCGATGAGCAGAACATTCTGCGCGTGCTCGGCTACGCGCTCATGGGCCAGATGCGCGCCATGCGCTATGTCGTGTTCGTGCGCGATGGCGACACCATGCGTCCCACACTCGTGCGCATCGACGGCGTCGACACGGATGTCGATCACGCGCGCGACATGCTCGCCTGCACCCGGCCCGTACGACTCGGTGCAGACCACCAGCCCGCATCGGCATTCGAGCAGTGGATGCTCTCGCTGGGCATCGGTGTGATCATTCCGATGATCGGACAGCGGCAGGTTCGCGGACTGCTCTGCATCGGCGAGCGGCTCGGGGGACAGCCCTTCGACAGCGCGGAAATCGAATACCTCGGTGCGCTCGCAAACATCACGATGAGTGCGCTCGAAAACGCGCGCCTCGTCAAGGAAACCGTCGAGAAGGAGCGCCTCGAACGCGAGCTCGATCTCGCGCGCACCATCCAGAAGGGCCTGCTGCCCGACCACCTGCTCTCGCCCGACGGCTATCACGTCGCCGCGCTGAACGAATCGTCGCAGCAGGTCGGCGGAGACTACTACGATGTGATCGCCCTCTCTCCGACACGCAGCGTACTCGCGATAGGTGATGTTGCAGGAAAGGGCATCCCCGCCTCGCTCCTCATGGCCAATGTGCAGGCCGCGTTCCGCACCATCATCCCCCTCGGTCTCTCCCCTGCGGAAGCCACCGCGCGCATCAACATCCTCGTGCACGCCAACACCGCAATCGACAAGTTCATCACCTTCTTCTGGGGTGTGCTCGACACCGAGGAACACACCTTCACCTACGTCAATGCGGGACACAATCCCCCCTGCCTCGTCCGTGCCGACGGCACGCTTTCGCTGCTCGAACATGGTGGCCTGATCCTCGGCGTCATGCCCGATCCGCCGCCCTACGCCAGCGACACCGTCTCGCTGCTGCCCGGTGACACCCTCGTGTTGTACACCGACGGCGTGAACGAAGCGCTCTCGAGCGAGATGAAGGAATTCGGGGATGACCGCCTGCAGCAGCTGATCATCGAACAGTCCGGCGTGGACGCAGACCGCATGCTGGAAGCCGTGCGTGACGCCGTACACGACTTTACCACCGGAGCACCGCAGTCCGACGACATCACACTGCTGGTCCTGCACCGCCTCCCCTGATCCATCTCGACGCGCACCCATGACCGATACCGCCACCGCTCCCCGCATCCTTCCCGAACCACCCGCCATCTTCCGCTGGCTGGTGCTCATCGTCATCAGCCTCGCGATGTTCGGGAACTACTACATCTATGATTCGATCAGTCCCCTCGCCGACGTCCTCGTCTCACAGCTCGGTTTCACCGATGCAAACATCGGTCTGCTGCAGGGCATCTACAGCATCCCGAACATCATCATGGTGCTCATCGGCGGTGTGATCATCGACCGGATCGGCACGAAGAAATCCATTCTGATCTTTTCGCTGTTCTGCTTCGCCGGTGCGGTGCTCACCGCCTCGGCCGGCGACCTCACCGTCATGGCAGCCGGACGTCTTCTCTTCGGTCTCGGCGCCGAGTCGATGATCGTGGCCGTCACCACCTCCCTCGCCCGCTGGTTTAAGGGCAAGGAACTCAGCTTTGCATTCGGTCTCAATCTCACCATCGCACGACTCGGCTCCTTTGCTGCGCTGAACTCGCCGACCTGGGCGCGCGGACTGTATGACTCGTGGCAGGAACCGCTGCTGCTCTCGGTCGGTGCCGGTGTGATCTGCATCGCGACTGCGCTCATCTACTTCGGGCAGGACGGCTATGCATCGCGCCGCTATACACTGGCCGGCGCGGGTGAAACCGACAAAGTCGCGTTCAGCGACATCTTCAAGTTCGGCGGATCGTATTGGTTCGTCGTACTGCTGTGCATCACCTTCTACTCGGGCATCTTTCCCTTCCAGACCTTCGCCATCAAGTTCTTCCAGGATGCGCACGGCGTGTCGCGCGAGACGGCGGGATTCCTCTCGAGCATGCTCACCCTGTTCGCGATGATCGCCACGCCGCTCTTCGGTCTGCTCGCCGACAAGATCGGGAAGCGCGCACTGTTCATGATGTTCGGTTCGATCCTTCTCATGCCCGTGTACCTCATCATGGCCTACACCGACATCAGCCTGTATGTGCCGATGGCGATGATGGGCATCGCCTTCTCGCTCATTCCCGCCGTCATGTGGCCCTCGGTTACCTATCTCGTCGACGGCTCCCGCCTCGGCACCGCCTACGGCATGATGACGATGATCCAGAACATCGGACTGGCGGGATTCAATCTCCTGATCGGCTACGTGAACGACGCTTCCGCTGCGAGTGCCGCAAACCCCGACGGCTACACCAATGGCATGCTGATCTTCTCCATCCTCGGCTTCGCCGGATTCCTCTTCGCCTTCCTGCTCAGACGACGGGAACTGGGTCCCCACGGCCACGGCCTCGAGACGATCACGACGAAGACCGGCGCGTAGCTGCGCGACCGATCTGTAAACACACGACGCCCGGTCCGAAAGACCGGGCGTCGTTGCATGTGCCTCGCGCGCGGGATGTTCAGCGCAGCACGATGATGCGCGTGCGGGCCGAGCCCTGCCGGGTGAGGAGCCGTGCGACGTACATGCCGGCGGGCAGGCGCCCGGGGATCCATTGCACGGTGTGCGTGCCGGCGTCGCGCCATCCGGCCGACCATGACCATACACGTCGTCCACTGGTATCGTGCACGGCGATGTCGGCAGTGCCGGAGCGCGGCAGCGTGAATGCGAGCAGGGTGCTGGTTCGCACGGGATTAATGAGGGCCTGCAGCTCCGGCTCCTGCGGCAACGCTGGCGCCGACCCTGCCGACACCGTGCCGTAGTCGAAGGGTTCATCGACCATGTGGTACTGCGCCTCGCTCTGCCCGTTGTAATCCCGACGGAGGTAGGGGCACAGCAGGGGTGTCCGGGGTTGATCGGAAAGCTGGATGCGCTGTGGGACTCCCCCGTTCCAGTCGTACAACGGCACCTCGGCGGGATCGAACATGGGGAGGAGTCCGCGCTCATGCGCGATGTGGAAGAGCCCGAAATTCCCGGGTTCGTGCCCGGCGAGCCATGTGCCGATCACATCGACGAGGAAGGGATTGGTCCCGAACACCAGGATGTTGCTCATGAAATCCTGCGGCGTGTTTCCGGCACCGGGTCCGTGATTGAACCCGTCGCCATTGCGCCCGTAGATGCCCTCGATGACGTGAAGGCCGGGACGCATGACCGTGTGCGAATCGCAGGTGCGCTGCGCCCAGGTTTCCATGCCGTAACCGCCGGCAGCGTCGCGTCCCGGGCGATCCCAGCGCGGGATGCCTGCGGCCAGATGGCGTGCATACGCAGCGTCGATGCGCTGTTCGAAGTCCGTGTGGAAATCGAGGAGCACGCCGGCAGGATGCTTCCGCGTGTTGTCGACGCCTTCGCAAAACCGGACATACGGACTGACAACCGTTCCCTGCAGGTTCTTCGCGCAGAGGGTCATCCCCATGGAATGCGTTTTGAACTTGGCGACATTCAGCATCCACGTGTCGTCGTCATTGAACGGGGCGAGATATCCGATGCGTCGGAACACCTCGCCTGACGGCACATCCCGCCAGATCACTTCGGTACCGCTGACCAGGTCTGCGAGCTGCATGTCGTAGATCATCCGTCCGCTCGCGAAGTCGAACAGATGCATGCCGTGCTTTTGCGCGATGGCGTTCATCTTGACACCGGTCACGAGATACTCGCCGGCGCAATAGCCGTTCGCCATCCAGTTGCCCTCGCGCGCGAACATGTTGTAGCCGGGGAACCCGGTCTCGCGCATGCCTTCGAGCAGACCGTCGAGCACATCGAGATCGGTGACGATGCCCATGCCCGCAGGGGTATTGCCCGTCCCCGAGGTGCAGGTCAGATTCGGTTTCACCGTGATGGCGTTCGTGAAGGGAACGCCCTGCGTCTCGCTCGCGGTGAAGCACTCCCGCGCAAACGCAAGTCCCTCGGCCCGCTTCGCCGCCTCGTCGAGCTTGTCGGCGACAGCGGTTCGGCGTATGAAGACCGCTTCGGGATGTGCAGTGAGAAAGGGATGCGGAAGGATGTATGCGGGTGCTGCGGATCGGTGCGCGCGAAGCATCGATGGAAACAGCAGCGAGCCCGCAACGGCGGCGGGCACACCGGTCAGGAAGTCACGTCTGCGCATGCACCTTCTCCAGCGAGATCGAAATTGCAGGATTGTGGATGCAAGCTACGGCACATGCAGGACAATTGCATCCGAAACGCTGAAACTCCTTCCGGCGGCCTCCCATCAAAGCGGCGCCCCTATGCGGAAGTCCCCGGGTGGAACGATGCGAGGAACTTACTTGACAAGCTCGCCCGATGCGGTGCGCAGGCGCACGAAGCCGCGCTGATGCAGCTGCCGGAAGAAGGCGGCGATGCGGTCATGCACGGGCTCGACCTCTTCGCCGTATTCGGTGCGCAGACGCTCGGCGATCACGCCCACGTCGGTCGCGCCGTCGATCGCGTTCCATACGTGCGAACCGAAGGCATCGAGCTTGATGCGGATGTAGGGGTACTTGCGCTTCGGGACAAGATGCTTCTGCATCCAAGGGATGTGGAAGCGGGGCATGTCGACTTCGACGATGCCCTCGTCGTTCGTCGCGGAAGTCCAGCAACGCTCGGGCACGAGCTCGAGCAGATTCAGGTCGGGACGCGGTGTGCGTGAAAAGAGAGGCATGGAAGACTCGGGACTATGAAACAGGCGGGTCGCCCCGCCTGTTTCGTTGCATCGATGCTGTTACATCGCGCGCGGAGGCGCGGGATCGTTCGGATTGCCGGCATTGCTGGTCGGAACCTTCACGAGATACCAGCCGATGAAAAGGAAGATCAGCAGGCTGGGGAGGAACGACAGCATGGAACCGTCTTGCGGGAAGATCGAAGGGACGTTCCACTCCATGACGGCCATGAAGGCGAAGAGCAGACCGATGAGTGCCTCGCCGGCGATGAGTCCCGCAGCGAGCAGCACACCGTTGTTCTCGACGCGGGCGGCCTGCGCCTCGTTGTACTGACGGCGCTTGACGACCTTGTCGGCGATACCGCGAATCACACCGCCGATGAAGATTGCGAACGAGGTTTCGAGCGGCAGGTACATGCCCACGCACACGAGCATGGGACTCTTGACTCGGACGAGGATGAACCCGATCGCCATGAGAATGCCGACGATGATCAGCGGCCAGGCCATGTCGCCGCCGACAATGCCCTTCGAGAGAATCGCCATGAGGCTTGCCTGGGGAGCCGGATATTGCTGACCGCCGAGACCGGTCCCGCCTGCATTGATGTCGCCTTGGTGGAGAATCCACAGCGGGAAGAACATCACGCCTGCCGAGATGATGACGCCAAGGAAATCTCCGACCTGCATCTTCCACGGCGTACCGCCGAGAATGTGCCCGACCTTGAGATCCTGCAGCATTTCACCGGCCACGGCCGCGGCGACGCAGATGACTGCGGCCACGCCGAGCACGGCCGCCACACCCGACATGCCCTTGACACCGAGCGCCACCATGAGGATGGCAGCGATGATGAGCGTCGAAATGGTCAGGCCGGAAATGGGGTTGTTGCTCGAGCCGATGAGACCGACCAGGTAGCCCGACACCGCGGCGAAGAAGAAGCCCGCGATGATCATCACCACGGTCGCGGTCAACGATGCGGTGAGGTTGCCACCGGGATGCTCGGGCGATACGGTGAAGTACATGTAGATCACGAAGGTCGCGATCGAGGCGAGCACGAGACCGATGAACACCCACTTGAAGGGAAGGTCCTTCTCCGTGCGGTCTTCGGCAACGCCGCCCGAGGCTGCCTTGCTGATGTCACGCACCGCGCGGCCGATGCCGGTCGCGAGGCTCTTGCGCATCTTGTAGAGCGTGAAGGCCGCGCTCATGAGCATGCCACCGATGGCGATGGGACGCACGATGTCCTTCCAGACCTGTACGGCCATGCCGATCATGTTCGGTTCCTTGCCGGCGTTCTCGGGAATCGCGAAGAACGCGTCGAGGAGCTCGGGACCCAGAAAATACAGGAGCAGGGGCACGAAGAGTCCCCACGCCAGCAGACCACCCGTGAAGTTCAGCGCGGCAAGCTCGGGTCCGATGATGTAGCCGACGCCCATGTACGCGGGCGAGACGCCCGGCGTCGAGATGAGCGCACCGCCGCCGGCCTGCACCGTTCCGTGCGAACCGAGGCCCAGCGACTTCTTCGCAAACTCGATGAACACTTCGCCCTTCGATGCGAAGAGCTTGAACTCCTTGAAAAACTGGACGGCGGCGCCGATGATCATTGCGACGAAGAGGAACTTCGCGCCGCTCTGGCCGCCCTGCCCTGCCTTGTGGATTTCCGAGGCAGCGACTGATTCCGGGAAGGGAAGCTCGCGATCCTCGACCATGACGCGGCGCAGGATCGTGACGAAGAGGATACCGATGAAACCGCCGACGAGCATGATTGCCGTGGCTTCCAGATAATGACTGAGTGTGAGGAACTCGCCCTCCCACACGCCCGAAATCATGAACGCGGGAATGGTGAAGATGGCGCCGGCCGCGATCGACTCACCGATGGAACCGACGGTACGGGTGATGTTCTCTTCGAGAATCGTGCCCTTCATGAGCTTGAGCAGCGCCATGCCGATCACTGCCGCCGGATAGGTGGCTGCAATCGTCATGCCCGCCTTCAGGCCGAGGTAGGCGTTCGCCGCTCCGAGGATCACCGAGAGAACCAGACCGATGATCAGGGCACGAAGGGTGAACTCCTTCATGTCCATGGTGACCGGAACGTATGGAACGTGTTTGTGCTCTGCCATGCAGGTCTCCTGATGGTATGAACGATGGATGGATGTACGGGTGTTGGTGGCGTATTCCCTCACGGGGAGGGAATCGCAAAAAATAGAACGACAGGTCCGAAAATACAACTCGGAATCGGGATGCCGCAGGTCCTAGACCATCGCCCCGACGAATCCGTTGAGTGCCGCGAGCGTGCGCTCGACCGCGGTCCGCACGCGCGGTGCATTCGCGTCCGTGACGAGCGTGGCGAGGATGTCGCGCCCAACCTGTCGATGCACAAGATCCGCCTCCATGTGCACGGTGAAGAACTTGAGCGCGTCGCCGTCGGTCACACCATAATGCGTGCGCAACGCATTGAGCTCGCACTGCGCGACCTCGGGAATCTGCGCCTCATAGGCGTAGAGCGATGCGAGACCCTCTGCCACGCTTCCCTCCCGCGCGATCGCCAGCATGCCGTCGACCAGCGTCACCGTCTCGGCGCAGAGCGCGGCGCCGATCACGTCTTCGCGCGCAAGCCCGAGCGCGTCGGTGAAACGCAGCCAGAGCTCGGGATGATGCTCCTCCCCACGCTCCTCCTCGACGAGATTCTCGAGCAGTTCCTGGCGGATGGCGATGTCTTCACAATTGGCGTGGATAGCGCTGATGTAACGGGGGAAGACGTCCACATGCCGGTAGTACTCGCGGGCGTACCGCATCAGCGACGGGCGGGGAAGCCTCCCTGCCGCCAGCTCGATGTAGAAGGGCTGCGCGAGCAGATGCCGCGCGGCGATCATGGCGTCGATGGTTGCGACATGCGCCGACAGCGCGTGTCCTTCATGGAGTCGTGTCCCGGTTTCCATCGCGCTCACTTCTTCTTCGCACGTGGTGCCTTCGCACCCGGCGTCGCAGGTTCGGCAGACGGCTTCCCTACCGGAGCGGGCGGCGTGCCCCCCGCATCGGACGGCGCGCCGAGGTCCGCAGGAATCCGATCCGCATCCCCACCTCCCGAGGTGGATCCATCGGGATTCGTGTGCTCGACTGGCCGTCCCTCATCGGGATGGTGCTCTCCCTGCGCATCCTGTGGCGGTGTCTGATCGGGCGGGGCCGGCGCGGGAAGGGTCGAGGGATCGAGGATGCCGAGCAGATCGGCCTCGAGCGAGCGGGCGGGAGATTCGACGATGCGGCCGAGTTCGGTGTCGCCGCGCAGCACGATGATGGTCGGAACGAGGGTGATGCCCCAGCGGTGCTCTTCGCCTTCGGGACTCCGCTTACTGCGGTCCACGCCATACAACGTCAGCAGGGAGGGATCAACGCGTAGAAGTTGAAGGAGGCGGAGCAGGCGGGGAACTTCACGCCGGCTGTCGGAACACCAGGTGCCCAGCACGCACACCATGCGCACACCCTCGAGTTTCGGGGGAAGCTGTGCGGCAACGGCCATGTTCGGCATCCATGTCATGAACTCCTCCCCGAACCAGCCGGGAAGATCGAGCAGCTGCTCGAGGGTGAGGGGACCGGTCAGCGCACGCTCGGACCCACCCTGCGCGATGGCTCGCGAGCCGGACAGAGCAAGCGCGACAACGCACGCAACGAAAGCGAATGATCGTATCATGGAACAGTGGCGGTTCAGTTGGAAGAGTTCTTGACCAGCCGGGCATCATGGGCCCAGCTGAGCTTTGTGCGCAGCATCTCGAAGTAGTCGGAGCCGACATCCTTGATCAGCCGCACGTCGCGCGCGCCGCGCTGTACGTGCAGGCTGACCACGTGCCGGGGCTGCGGCAGCACCTCGCCGTCAGTCATCACCATCACATCCCCCTCCTGCGCCGTCACGCGCAGTTCGACGATGCTGTCGCCGGGGATGATGATGGGCCGCGCGGTGAGCGTGTGCGCGGAGATGGGACTGATGATGATCACGTTCGAGGAGGGGACGACAATGGGTCCGCCGGTCGCCAGTGAATACGCCGTGCTTCCGGTCGGTGTCGCGAGAATCACCCCATCGGCCATGAGCGTGGCGAGGAAGTATCCATTCACCCACATGTCGATGGTCACGACGCGCGCGATGCCGCCCTTGCCGATGACGATGTCGTTGAGTGCGGTCAGAGCCGCCTCCCCTCCCTCGATCGTGCCCGCGAGCGTCATGCGGTCCTCGATCCGGTAGCGTCCGGCAAGCAGATGCTCGAGCGCGGCGAGCACGTCGCCCGTGCGGATGTCGGCAAGGAACCCGAGCTTACCGAGGTTGACGCCGAGTATCGGCGTGCCGTGCGGGAGGGTTGTGCGAATGGCATTGAGGATGGTTCCGTCGCCACCGAAGGTGACGATCACGTCGCTTCCACGTGCGATGGTGTCGCGGTCAGCCACACGCCATGCGTCGCAGGCGGCTTCCGGGGGAAGCTGCCGGGCGACGTCGTCTTCGAGCAGCACCGTGGCGCCCTTCGCGCAGAGGAAGGCGAGCACCGTGCGCACGCATTCCACCATCCCCACCTTCTGGGTGTTGCCGTAGAGTCCGATGCGCGTGAGGGGTGCGGGACTCATGCCGACACCATCTCGACACGGCGCAGACCGGGCACAGCGAGGAGGATGGCGCGCTCGACGCCTGCACGCAGGGTCATGATCGCAAGCGAGCATGTCGCGCAGGCGCCGAGGAAGCGGACTTCGACGATGCCGTCGGCGCTGACGGACACGAATTCGATGTCGCCGCCGTCGATCTGCAGGTGCGGGCGGACCTGGTCGAGGACCCCCCGGATGCGTCGTTCGTGCTGGACGAGATCGATCATGTGCGTGGGGCCGGATTACAGCGAGATGTCGATACGCGGTGCGCCGCTGGATGTGAGCAAGTTCTGGCTGATGCGTCCCGCGAGCGTGAGCGCAGTATCGTGAACGCTGCGTGCGACGGCGCCTTCGGGTTCGAGCACGACGATGGGCACACCCTTGTCGCCGCCCTCGCGGATGCGGCGCTCGATGGGGATTTCCCCGAGGAAGGGCACGCCGAGTTCACCGGCTGCCTCGCGGCCGCCACCGTAGCTGAAGATTTCGTCGCGATGGCCGCAGTTCGAACAGATGTGGAAGCTCATGTTCTCGATGATGCCGAGAATGGGAACGTTGACCTTCTCGAACATGCGCACGCCCTTACGGGCGTCGGCCAGGGAGATATCCTGCGGCGTGGTGACGATCACGCTGCCGGTCAGGGGCAGCATCTGCGAGAGTGTGAGCTGGATGTCGCCGGTGCCCGGAGGCATGTCGAAGAGCAGGTAGTCGAGTTCACCCCAGTCGACGTCGGTGAGGAACTGCTTGAGGGCACCGCTGGCCATGGGTCCCCGCCACACCACCGCCGTATCGGGGTCGATGAGGAAGCCGATGGACATGACCTTCACACCGTGGTTCTCGCAGGGAAGCAGGCGGGTCTTCCCGCCCTCGACATAGGCCGAGGGCTGCTCGGTGATGCCGAACATCATCGGGATACTGGGACCGTAGATGTCAGCATCGACGAGTCCCACCCGCGCTCCGTTCTGCGCGAGGGCGACGGCGAGGTTGACGGCGACGGTGCTCTTGCCCACGCCGCCCTTGCCGCTCGAGACGGCGATCGTGTTCCGGACGCCGGGCAGCAGCTGTGCGAGCTGGGCGCTCTGCTGCGAGGGGATGTCGTCGGTGTTGGTGATGCGGATGCTGCCGACCGCGGGCAGGTGCCTGCGCAGTGCAGTCTCGATCTCGGCGGTGAACGACGAGGCGATCGCACGCGAGGGCACGGGCATGGCGAGCGTGAGGCTCACGTCGCTGCCTGTGATGGTGATGTCACGCAGCATGTTCGCCGTGACGGGGTCGATGGACATGTAGGGAGCCTGCACGACGCGGAGCGCGGTGCGGACATCATTGTCATTGAATGCGGCTGTATTGGACATGTGTATCCTGTGCAATCGTGGAGGTGCTGTGTATCATTGAAAATTACTGCACCCCCCCATCCCGTACAACCCACCCCGGGAGGCCGGCTGCCCGCTGGGCGGACGGACGCCCTCGTCCGTCATGGGAGGACGGACGCCCTCGTCCGTCATGGGAGGACGGACGCCCCGCTGGGAGGACGGACGCCCTCGTCCGTCATTTGTGTATATTTGACGATGCATGGTTCGGCCTTGATGAATTCGCGAATTCTCATTACCGGCGCGTCGGCGGGCATCGGCCGCGCCACGGCGCTCGCGTGTGCCGCAGCAGGTGCGCAGCCCGTTCTGGTGGCCCGCTCCGCTGATGCCCTCGATGCACTCGTCGCCGACATCACGCAACTGCACGGCATCACCGCCGTGGCCCTCCCCTGCGACGTGCGCGACGTCGGGCGATTGCAGTCGCTGCTGCAGGAGGAGGACGACAGGGCCCCGATCGACCACATCGTCGCCAACGCCGGGGTGGGGATGTACGGTCCCTTTGCCACTGCGCAGTGGGCGCAGATCGACGACGTGCTGCGCACGAACATCGATGGTGCGCTCGCGCCCGTGCATGCCCTGCTCGCCCGGATGCTCTCGCGCAGGCGCGGTTCGATCGTCTTCGTCTCTTCGGTACTCGGCAAGCGCGCACTCGCGTGGAATGCAGTGTACTCGGCCAGCAAGCATGCGCTGCACGGACTGGCCGACGCGCTGCGTCTCGAGGTTTCCACGCACGGCATCCATGTCGGCGTGGTGTGTCCCGGACGCACGCGAACGCAGTTCCAGACGCGCATGCACACGAGCGCCGCCCCGTCGCGCCGTCGTGCCGTTCCGGAGGCTTCCCCCGGGGAGGTGGCGGCGGCAATCGTCGGCTGCATCACGCGCCGCCGGCGTGAAGTGGTGGTTCCCTATTCCTCACTTGCCTATACGCTCGTCGGTGTGCATGTTCCCCGGCTGGCGGATATTCTTCTTTCACGAGCCGTTCCCCGACCTCATGGCCATTAATACACGCGCATTTCTGCGTCTGGTGCTTTTCGACATCGACGGCACGCTCATCAGTACCAACGGGATTGCCCGGGCGACCTTCGCCGACGCGGCGGCCGAGGTGTTCGCAACAGAGACCGTCGCGCGCACGCATCCCTTCGCGGGCAAGACCGATCCCCAGATCTTCAACGAAGTCACCGCTGCGAGCGGGATTCCCCACGACGTGGCCGAGCGCGAGCGCGAGCGGCTGTTCGCGCGCTTCTTCGAACTGCTCGAGCAGCGCATCGGAGCCGATGATGTGAAGGTGCACGCGGGCGTGCGGCAGCTGCTCGATGCGCTCTCGGAGATCCAGTCGGTGACGGTGGGTCTGCTGACGGGCAACATGCTGCGCGGAGCGAGGATCAAGCTGGGTCCCGTCGGACTCAATGACTACTTCGGCTTCGGGGCCTTCGGCAGTGATGCGACCTTCCGCTACGAACTGCCCGCGATCGCGCTCGAGCGCGCCTATACGCGCACCGGGTACGTGTTCAAGGACAAGGAGATCGTGATCATCGGCGACACGCCGCACGATGTCGAGTGCGGACGCCACCTGAACGTGCGCAGCATCGCCGTTGCGACCGGTGGTGCCTCGCGGGAAGAGCTCGCCGCCCACGCGCCGGACTTCCTCTTCGACGATCTCTCCGATACCGACCATGTGATCGAGGCGATCACGCAATGATTCCGCAGCCTGTTCCGCCGCTGGCTTCGCGCGACACGTACATGACGGATCCCGCCCGTCGGGTGGGTGCGGCAGCGCGCGTTGTTCCGTCGCTGGTGTTCTACCAGCGCATGGCACGGGATGTCTTCTGGTCCGCCCATCGTGCAAGGCGCGGCACCTATGGCGACCACGAGTGGGAAGACAGCAGCTGGGCGATTCTCGACGCGCTCGAGCGGGTGGGCGTGCGGTTCCAGCTGGAAGGGCTGCGGCACCTCACGGCCTTCGAGGGTCCCGCCGTCTTCGCAGGCAATCACATGAGCACGCTCGAAACCTTCGTGCTTCCGATCCTGATCTCGCCGGTCAAGCCTGTCACCTTCGTCATCAAGCAGAGCCTGATCGACTATCCCGTCTTCAAGCACGTGATGCGGTCGCGCGATCCGATCGTGGTCTCGCGCGACAACCCGCGGGCGGATCTGGTCACCGTGCTCGAAGAGGGGAAGAAACGACTGCTGGCCGGCCGGTCGGTCATCCTCTTTCCCCAGACGACGCGCAGCGCAGTGTTCGATCCCGAACAGTTCAACACGCTGGGAGTCAAGCTGGCACGCAGCGCAGGTGTGCCGGTCGTTCCGTTCGCGCTTGAAACGCGCGCATGGGGCAACGGCAGATGGCTGAAGGAATACGGACCGATTCGTCCGGATCTGCCGGTGCACATCAGCTTCGATGCACCGATCACGATCGAGGGGAACGGTCGCGCGGCGCATGAGCGGATGCTGCAGTTCATCGAAGGAGCACTGCGGGCATGGGGCGTGACCGTGCAGTCGTCGGCACCCTGACGGCGCGGCTGCCTGCGATACTGCTTGCCGCGCTGCTCACCGCCGGATCCGTCGCCTGGGCGCAGCAGCGGGATGATGGGAGGGAGCCTTCGCGCATGGAAACCGTCCGCCCCGCCGGCGACACCCTGCGCACTGCGGGCATCGCGCACACCGACACCCTGACGCTCGGCGCAGGCGACACACTTCGCCTGACATCCGCCTTTGTGCAACGGGAATCGCTGCAGGTGCGCGTACTGCCTGCCCTGGATGCAGCGATGGCGGATTCACTGGCCGCGTTCGAACGCGACTCGTCGGGGTGGGCGTTGGATTCGTCGGCCTGGACGCTGGATGCACGATCAGGCATGCTCGTACTGCGAGCCGGCACCCGGGCGCGCTTCGGCGACGTCCTGCCGCGCATCGTCGTCACCTACCGGGCACTGCCGCTTGCGTTGCGACCTGTGTACCGCATCCGCGAACTGGTGTCGCGACGCGACACGACGGCGACAGGGCGCGGCGACAGTCTGCGCGTGGCCGTACCGGTCGAACCGTTGAGTATCGAGAGCATCTTCGGTCCCGACCTGCAGAAGAGCGGCTACCTCGGGCGGGGATTCACGGTCGGAACAAACAGGGATCTCACGTTGTCAAGCGGCTTCCGCCTGCAGCTCTCGGGAAAGCTCGCCGACGACATCTCGGTCACGGCTGCGCTCACCGACGAGAACACGCCGATCCAACCTGAAGGATCCACCCGGACGATTCAGGAACTCGACAAGGTCTTCGTCCGCATCGAAGGGGGACAGCTCGCCGCGACGCTCGGCGACTTCGTGCTGACACATGACGGGACGGAATTCGGACGCTACAATCGCAAGTTGAGCGGCTTCCTCGGTGAAGGTGCGACATCGTTCGGCGATGCGTCGGCCTCGTTCGCGACCTTGAAGGGAACCTTCCACACCGTGCAGTTCAACGGCATCGACGGCACGCAGGGACCCTATCGTCTCACCGGCAAGAGCGGTGAACAGCGCATCCTCGTGCTCGCCGGCACCGAACGCGTGTACGTCGACGGCGTCGAAATGGTGCGCGGGGAGACGCATGACTACGTGATCGAGTACGCGAGCGGGGAGGTCACGTTCAAGCCTCGGAGACTGATCACGTCGTACTCCCGCATCACGGTCGATTTCGAGTATGCCGACCGCCAATACACGCGCACGCTGCTGACCGCGACCGGCAGCGGCAGGGTGTTCGACGACCGCCTGCGCATCACTGCGCGCTACATCCGCGAAGGCGACGATCAGGACGCGCCGCTCGATCTGCAGCTTTCCGACGACGACAAACGGATTCTCGAAGCGGCGGGCGACGACCCGGCGAAGGCGGTGGCGAGCGGTGTTTCGTACGCCGGCATCGACAGCGTGCGCGGAACGGGTGCCGGTCAGTACGAACGTCGCGACACGCTCATCGCGGGGGAGGCAGTCGCCCTCTACCGCTACGCGCCCGGTACCGACAGTGCACTGTGGTCGCTGTCGTTCTCGTTCGTTGGATCAGGACGCGGTTCCTACACACGCAAGGCGCTCGGCATCTACACCTGGACGGGCGTGGGGCGGGGAGACTACGATCCTGTCCGCGTGCTGCCGCTGCCGCAGCTGCAGCAGCTCGGGGATCTCCGTATCGACGCGCGTCCCTTCACCACGCTCAGCCTCAGCGCAGAGGGCGCGATCAGCGCGCTCGACCGCAACCGCTTCTCGGCGATGCGCGACGTGGCGCACGAGGGCGGCGCGGTCAACGGCACGGTGCGTTGGACACCGACGCTCGATGGCGCCGGCGCCTTCGACCTCTCGGCACGCTATCGCGCAACCGACGCGACCTTCATGCCGATCGATCGCATCAACACCATCGAATTCTCGCGCATGTGGGATGTGGGCTCCGCACTCACCGCCACCGAGATCCTTCGCGAGGCCTCGCTCGCCTACAAGCCGACGCAATGGATCGATGTGCGTGGCGGAGGCGGTTCGCTCTCGAAGGGATCCTTCACATCGACACGACTCGAAGCCTCCGTGCACGTGATGGGGGATACCTCGGCGTGGCGCGGTCCCTCGATGTCATGGACCGCAGAACACATCGGAAGCGCCGACGGCGCGGCCTCCACTCGGGGATCCTGGCTGCGGCAGCGCGGCGAGGTTTCGCAGCGCTTCGGCATCGCCGAACCGCGCGTGCGCATCGAGCATGAGCATCGCCGCGCGCATGCGGGTGCCAGCGACACACTCTCCGCACTGAGCATGGGCTTCGTGGATGTACGCCCCGGTCTCCAGCTGCGCGCCTCTGAACGTCTGACCGTGGGAGCGGACGTCGGTGTGCGCATGGAGGACGCCTGGCTCGCTGGTGCGGTCGTGCGGCAGAGCACCGACCTGCTGCAGCAGTACAGCGCCTCGTTCCGCACCGAGCGGGACTTCTCCGCCACCGGCGCCCTCACCGTGCGGTCACGTGCGTTCAGCGAGCAGTTCCGCCTGCGCGGCAACAAGGACGTACAGACGATTCTCACCCGTGTGCAGGTGCGGCATACACCCTTCGAACGCGCAATCTCGACCGACCTGCTCTATGAGGTCAGCACCGAACGCACCTCACGCATGGAGCGTCAGTTCCTTCGCGTGCCGTACGGACAGGGCAACTACATCTACCTCGGCGATCTGAACGAGAATGGCATCCCCGATGAGAGCGAGTTCGAACCAACGAGATTCGATGGCGAGTATGTGCTCGTCACCGTCCCGACCGACGAGTTGTTTCCCGTGATTGATCTGCGCGCGTCGGCGCGCGTGCAGGTACAGCCGTCGCGCGTGATTTCCCCCGGCGCGAGCGGTCTGCTCGCCGGCATGCTCCGTGCCCTCTCGAGCGAATCCGTGCTGCGTGTCGAGGAGAAGAGCAGCGACGAGCAGACATCCAACATGTACCTGTTGCGTTTCGCGCGCTTCCTCAACGACTCGACGACGATTCGCGGATTCCAGAACATGCGGCAGGATCTGTTCCTCTTCGAGCAGTCGCAGGATTTTTCGATGCGGCTGCGCTTCGACCAGTCACGAGGCTTCAGTCAGTACGCGCTGGCATCCGAGCGGAGCTACCGGCGCGAGCGGTCCGTGCGCGTGCGCATGCAGCTCGTGCGCGAGATCGGGGTGCAGGGCGATGTTGCACTGATTGACGACGTGGTGGCCTCGCCCGGTGCCGGCAACCGCGCGCGCGACATCGATGGCACGTCGATGGCTGCGGACGTCTCGTACCGGCCCTATCCAAAGGTGGAGGTCGGGTTCGTGTTCTCGTCGCGCATGGCGACAGACCGCCAGCCCACCGTACCGCTCGAGGCGCAGATCGATGCCCAGATCCTTCGCCTGGCGCTCACGCTCGATGGACCCGGTCGTGTGCGCATCGAGCTCGAACGCAGCGATGTGGTGTTGTCGTCGAGCGTTGCCGCGTTTCCCTTCGAGCTCACGGACGGACGCTCCGAGGGCAAGAGCTGGATCGTACGCGCGAATGTCGACTACAGGCTGACGAGCTACCTGCAGGCGACGATGAGCTACCTCGGCCGCAGCGAGGGGGGACGCCCCTTTCTGCACACGATGCGTGCGGAAGTACGCGCGTTTTTCTAACCGTCGCTTCACTGCCGGCTGCTTCATCGTGAATGGGAAGCGTTGTATTTTCAGGGATGTCCGTGTATCGCCCCACCCATCGATGACCATGAACATCCTCCGCCGTCTGTCGCTGCCGGCGCTTCCGCTGCTCGCCCTGCTGGCTCTCGCCTGCTCGGAGTCCCCGACCGGCACACCCAACGCGAACCTTCCCCCGGAAACCAATCTCGCGCTGATGCCCGACAGTGATCTGCGCACGACGCCGAGCCGTCAGCACATCAACTGGTGGGGCGACGATCCCGACGGCTTCGTGGCCGGGTTCCAATTCAGCTTCGATGCGGTGACGTGGACGTTCACAACCCGCAGCGACAGCGTCTTCGCCCTCACTCTTTCCGGGTCGGATTCGACATACACGTTTCACGTGCGCGCGATCGACGACCAGGGCAACGGTGTGCGCGACGAGGCGGGTCCCTACGGCGCCGAGCCCTACACCGATCGCAACGGCAACGGCAGCTACGACGCCGGCGAACCCTTCATTGATTTCGGACTTGCGGATCCGACACCCGCCACGCTGCGATATCCGATCGAGAACTCGCGTCCCGTCGTCGCATTCGTCAAGGGATCGGATGTGCCGGAAACGACATTCACCGTTGCGTCCTTCGCATGGGTTGGAACGGATCTGGACGGGGATGAGACGATCCGCGAGTACCGCTACGCACTCAACGACACCGCGGCTTCCGCATGGAAGTCGCTGCCTCGCTCGCAGACCTTCCTGACGCTGACAGAGGCCGACGGTATCCGTCCCGGAAACAATTCCTTCCATCTCAAGGCCATCGACATTGCAGGCGCCGAGAGCGAATCGATTGCGATGCCGCAGGGTTCGCGCACATGGTTTGTCAAGCGGCCGCACACCGATGTGCTGATCGTCGACGACTATGCGACCGCCGACGATGCCGCGGCGTTCTATGGATCCATCGTCGACACGATGTTCGGGGGACGCTTCGCAGGGGCGGACGTGCTCGACATCCGCGCGGGTGCGACGTCGACGAAGAAGGGGGTGTTCGTACCGCCCTTCATCAATCCCACGCTCGTCGAGACCTTCAAGCTCTTCAAGTACATCCTGTGGTACTGCGACTACACACCCTCGATCGACATTGCGCAACTTTCGCTGCCGCAGTTCCAGCAGGGCGGTGGCACCGTGCTGTATATCGCAAGCTTTCCCGAGAGCGCACTCGATCCCCGTGGCGGCATCACCGACTACGCGCCCGTCGACAGCCTGAGTCCCAACCCGATCACCTTCGTCCCCGCCAACACGGTCGTGGACGTCGATGCGGAATCGCCCGGCTACCCACTGCTCACACGTGACACCCGCGGTCAGCCGGTGGCCTTCGTGCGCGGCCTGTTCAAACGCGTCAACGCGGCAAATCTCTGCAAGCTCGCACCGGATCCCCGCTGGGGAAATCCCGTCGTCGGTGTGCGCAGCGGCGACCGTCGCTTCGTGATGTTCAGCATTCCCCTGCACCGTTTCAATGGCAACGGCAACGCAGGCGCGATGGTCAGCACCATCTTCCGCAACGATTTCGGGGTTCGCTGACAATGGCACGACGCTCCCTCCTCTCCATCACCCTCGCCGCGCTGCTCGTCTGCGCGCTCGTCCCTTCACAGGCCCAGGCACAGAAGGGCACGATCAGCGGCATCGTGCGCGACAAGCAGACCGGCGAAACGCTGATCGGCGTGAACGTGCTCATCAAGGGCACCTACTATGGCGCCGCCTCGAATGTCGAGGGACGCTACACGATCAAGGATGTCAATCCCGGTCAGTACACCGTCGAGGTCAGTCTGATCGGATACAAGAAGATCCAGCGCACCGGCGTGCGCGTCACCGCGAACGAGACGACCAAGCTCGACCTTCAGCTCGAAGAGACCGTGCTCTCGCTCAGCGAGGAAGTGGTCATCATCGGCAACAAGCCCTTGCTCGACATCGAGCAGACGTCGAGTTCACGCACCGTGACCGCCGACGACCTGAAAGTCGCAGTCATCGAAAATGTGAAGGACGTCGTCGCCCAGCAGACCGGTGTCGTGCAGAGCGACAATGCGCTCTACATCCGAGGCGGACGCGCGCATGAGAACGCCTTCCTGCTCGACGGCGTGTCGGTACAGGATCCCCTCGCCGGCACGGGCTTCGGCCTGCAGCTGAGCGCAGCCTCGATTCAGGAGGTCGAAGTCATCACCGGCGGTTTCAACGCCGAATACGGTCAGGCGACCTCGGGCGTCGTGAACGTGACCACGCGCGAGGCTGGGGATCGGTATGGATTCTCCATGAGCTGGAAACGCGACAACTTCGGCTTCAACAACACGGCACGGTCGTCATGGAACACCGACATTGCGGAAGCTTCGCTTGGCGGACCCGAGCCGCTGACGTCGACGGTGCTTCCCGCCATGGGCATCGACCTGCCCGGATCGATCTCGTTCTTCGTCAGTGGATACGCGGCGCTTTCCGACGCCTTCACGCGGTGGACTCCCATCATCCGCAACGGGCGTCCCACCGGCGAGTTCCGTGAAGTGACCGCCGCCCAGCTGGTATCGTCGACCTTCGGCGGCACACGGTTCGCACCGCGTCAGGACAACAACTGGTTCTGGCTCGGCAAGCTTACGTGGGCATTCTCTCCGACGATGAAGCTGCGCTACTCGTTCAACCAGTCGATCTCGATCAACCAGAATTCACAGTCGCTGCAGACCAATCTCGAGTACGTGGAACCGAGTCCCGGCTACCAGTACGAGTTCCAGAACATCCTCGACGGGGCGAACACGTACACGCACAACAACATGTTCCACACGCTGAGCTGGACGCACACGATCAACACATCGACGTTCTATGACGTACGCTTCAGCCGCTTCTACACACAGCTGCGTGCCGATGCGAACGGCAGAGACTGGACCGCGTACCGTGAACCGCAGGATCTGGTACGCTTCCCGGTCGAGTACTACAACTCCGACCGCGACACGATCGGCGTGATTCCCGGCGACGGATTCTGGGATACCGGCAACGGGTTCACCTGGCACGATCATCACGTGATCGACTACACGCTGCGCGGCGACATCACCAGCAACATCACCGAAAAGAACCGCTTCAAGGCGGGCTTCGAGGCAACGTTCGGCGAGATGCAGGTCGTCGATATCTACAAACCGTGGATCGGCGATCTCGGACTGAACAACGACATCTACCGTGTCAATCCCGCCAGCGGTGCGTTCTATGTCCAGGACAACATCAATTTCAGCGGCATGATCCTGAACGCAGGTCTGCGCATGGACTGGTGGATGCCCGGAAGGTACGTCGACGATGCCGTCGCGAATCCCGATGTCGTCACGATTCCCCAGTCGGTGCGCGATTCGTACATGGAAAATACCTTCGGTCTCTTCGACCGACGCTTCAAGGCGCGCATCAGTCCCCGCCTCGGCATCTCCCACCCGGTGTCGGACAATCAAACCCTGTTCTTCTCATATGGTCATTTTTCGAAGCGTCCGCGTCCCCAGTTCGTCTACGCGAAACTGAATCCCGCCAGCGCCAGGAGCACCTTCCAGAAATTCGGCAATCCGGATCTGAATCCCGAAACCACCGTCGCCTACGAACTCGGCCTGCGCACACAGTTCACCGAAGACGATGTGCTGACGGTGACCGCGTACTACAAGGATATCTTCGACTACGTCAGCACCCGTTCGGCGCGCATCACCAGTTCGCGCTTCTCCGGCGGCAGCTTCATTACCTACGTCAATCAGGACTATGCCCGCACGCGCGGCGTGGAACTCGAATACAAGAAGCGCATCGGACGCTGGTTCAACGGCGGGGCGAGCTTCACCTACTCGATCGCGACAGGAAAAAGTTCGTCGGCAGACGAAGGCGCACTCATCCAGCGGGGCGACCTCGAGGAATCCATCAAGGAGAACTACCTGATCTGGGATCGACCGATGCAGGTGCAGGCATGGGGCTCCGTGTCTGTCGGCCGCGATGAAGGGCTGTTCGGTTTCGCACGCGGCGTCCTCGACGACTACACCCTGTATCTCCGCGCGTTTTTCCAGAGCGGCAAGCGCTACACGCCCCAACTGCTCATTGGCTATGACCCCATTTCCAATCGCGCGCTGTACGACCGGGATCGGGCGAACATCAACGGTGAGATCGGTGAGCACTGGTTCACGGTCGATCTGAACTTCGAAAAGCGCATCCCGCTTCCTGGTGTCGATCTGGCGCTCCTCATCGAGGTCACCAACCTTTTCAATGCGCAGAACGCCACGATCATCAACCCCGTCACGGGCCGTGCCTATGAATACGGAGATCCGACGCCTGGCGGATACAACGATCCGATGTATCCCGACCTGCAGGCACCACTCTCCCCGTATCCGTACAACCCCGCACGGTATCTGGCACCCCGCACCGTCCGGGCCGGCTTCTCGGTGAAACTATGAGTACGACCATGCGAACCGGCACCCTCCTCCTGCTTTTCGCAGCGCTGCTCACGATCGACGCGCAGGCACAACTCATGCCGCTACTTGGCGGGCAGAGAGCGGGAATTTCTTCGCTGCAGTTCCTCAAGATCGGTGCCGGGGCACGCGCCACCGCCATGGCGGAAGCCTATGTCGCCGTAGCCGACGATGCCACCGCGCTGCACTACAATCCTGCCGGACTCGCTCAGGTTCCGGAACACCAGGTCCACTTCTCACACACCGCCTGGCTCGTCGATCTGCAGCATGAGTTTCTTGGCATCGTCTACCGTCCCTCCCCCTCCGATGCCATCGGCGTGTCGGTCACGAGTCTCCATACCGACGACATGAAGGTCACGACCGAGACCCAGCCGCTCGGTACGGGACGCACCTTCACCTATGGGGACGTCGCGGTGGGACTCAGCTACGCCCGAAATCTCACTGCACAATTCAGCTTCGGCGCCACCGTCCGCTACGTCGAGGAAACCATCGACGTGCTCAAGACCCGCGCAATCATGGTTGATCTCGGTACCTTCTACCGCACGGGTCTGGGAAGCACGCGCTTCGCTGTCGCGGTCTCGAACTTCGGCGGCAACGTCTCCCCCGACGGCACGCTGCATCCGGCTGGTCGTCCCGCCGTGAATTCCTTCCAGGAGTTCTCGCCTCCCACCCTGTTCAGAATCGGTTTTGCGATGGAAGCGTATGAGGACGCCACCCACCGGCTCACGACGTCGATTCAGCTCAATCATCCGAACGACAACAGCGAGAACGTCTCCATCGGTGCGGAATACGCTTGGAACCGCATCTTCCATCTGCGTGCCGGCTACAAGCTCAACACCGACGAAGAGGGACTTACCGCAGGTGCGGGCGTGATCGCACCGCTCGGCTTCGCGCGCGGCGCCGTCGATTATGCCTACGCTGCTTTCGGACGCCTCGGTGGCGTGCACCGCATTTCCGTGACACTCGGCTTCTGATGATGATGACCCACGACACGACTTCCGACGGACGCATGCTGCCTGCCACTGCATCCATTCCGGCGCCGCGGCGCCTGCTCCATCCCCTGCTTGCAGCGATGCTGATCAGCGCCGCTCTCGTGACCGGATGCGGCGAAACCTTCGACACCGACAAACTCGGCGTCACTCGTCCGCCCGACACCTTCGGCGACACGACCTATATCCTGCAGCAGCCGATGTGGAGCGGGTTCAACGCTCCGGCAGACGTGCACGTCGGGTACGAACCATTCATCTATGTCGCCGAGCGGGGAGCAGACCGCATCGCCATGCTGGACCTCTCGGGTGCCCTTGTCGGACGGTCGGTGCGGGTACCGCGTCCCACTGCCATCGGACAGGATCATCGCCTGCAGCTGCTCGTGTGCGGAGAGTTCGACACAACGATCGGTGGTGCGCCGATCACCTATGGCGCGGTCTACCGCATCGATCTGTATGCGGCGCAGCACGACATCTCCCGAGCCGTCGTGCACCGCGTGTACTGGGAACCTGTGAATGCCACACGACGCTTCACCGGCGTGGGTGTGCTTGCCGACAACAGCTACTACGTCGCGCGCACCGGACCGAATAACGCAAGCATCATCGATCCCGACGACGCAATCCTGTATTTCTCGCGTGACGACGTCCTGCAGAGTCGTGCTGCATGGCCGACACTCAGCGCCGATGGGACGGGACTCGGAACGATCACGCGTCCCACCGGACTCGCTGTCTTCCCGAAGCCGGGAACGGATTTCGTCTTCACGCAGAGCGGTCAGAAGTCCCTCTTCCGCACGCAGTGGATGACGCGCCGCACGACCGGCGATGTTTCGCAGTGGGAGTCCTACTACCAGCCCGATCGAGATGGCGACATCCCCTTCCTGCGCGTCAGTCTTTTTCATCGTCCCGAAGACGCCGCCATCGACGGCAGTGGCAACATGTTTGTCATCGACGCCGGCAGTGACAGCCTGTTTCGATTCAACAACTCCGGCTTCATCACCCAGGCGTTCGGCGGATCCACACAGTTCAATGCTCCTGAAGGTGTGGCGTTCTTCGACAGGACAGTCTACATCGCAGATACGGGAAACAACCGCATCCTCCGTTTCATCCTTTCAACGGACCTGCAATAGGAGTGCAGCGACGCTACTCGTCCAGTGAGAGATCTTCGGTGCGAAGGCGAACGATGTACGATACTGATCGGTAGTCGAAAAGATCGTCGAGGTTCTGTCCGGTGAACACATGGATGCCGGGTTCCGGCCCGAACACATCTGTCACGACGAACATCTCGTAAGGCTCACGTTCGAAGGCGATGCGAAGTTCATTATCGGTGATGAAGAAGGCGATGTCGGGACCAGGCACGCCACGAATTCCAATCTTCCAGCGCTCCTCACCACGTCGCAGAAACAGCGTACAGCCATCCTCTCCCACTGTACCCTCACGATCGAGGGAAAATCCGAGTCGTCCGTAATACTCGATCGCAATCTCCCGAGCCCGCGCATTCATGTCCGACACGTGTGCCGCATCGGAAAAGCGTGCACGGATGTCCTCGAAATCCCGATCGGGAATTTCCGGATCATTCCCATCCCAGGATTCATCAGCACCGCTTTCGGGAGAATGCGGTAGTTCGTACCAGCGTTCGTCGAGCACACCTTCCAACAGCAGCACGGTATCCGTATCTATGTGGCGCAAGCCACGTACGGACTGAGGATTGACCCCGCCATCCTTGCGGTACTGTACCTGCGTTTCCTGACCATCAACGCCGGTAAAGCGCAACTGATCTACCACTGATCTGTCGACGGGACGCAGAAAATACATGGGCGTGCTTGCGAGTCGATCTGCAATCACATGCAGGTCTGCCTCCCAGGCCTCGTACCCGAGCAATGCCTCCGCCTGCTCGGCGCTCGAGATAATATCAGCCGCCGTCATGCGGCCGATCAAATAGAGATCGCCTCGGATCACGGTGAACACGTAGAGTTGATCACCGCGACGCACCTCACCAAGTTCGTTCCGAGAGCCGGCCGTGTAATCGAGAATCTCGCCGCTCAGTCCGTCGAGATACATGTCATCGCACAGACTCTTGGTCCAGTACAACGTATATGATCTCGGCATTGCTCGTTTCCTCTCGGGTGCTGAAGGGACATTCGTATGGAGATGGCAGACGCTGTACAAACTAGCCACCACGTCGATGCCGTGCAACGTTGAACGACCGAACCCCGCAGCCGCATGATTTATTCCGCCGCACCCTTTACATCCTTCACATCGCAGTGTATTTTAAGACAGTACTTATCCCAAATCAAGATAGACCGGTCGAAAGACCCTGACACACTCGGGCGCAGACGCGCGAGCGATAGCATGGGCCACAGGCACCGGATGGTTGTACCATTCTGGAGGATTCCATGAATCTGCTGCATACTGAAGTTCCTCGCCGCACAGGCGAGCGGAAGCCCCGGCAGCCACACCTGCTGACCCTGATCGCGTCGGCTCTTGTCGTGATGCTCAGTCTGGGCGCAACACCCATGCATGCCCGACAGCCATCGCTGTCAATCAGCAAAAGCGCGAGCGTCGATACCGTTGATACTGGCGTCCTGTTTACCTGGACGATCAGCTACAGCATCTCCTCGACCAACGATCCCGCATATGATGTCGTCATCACCGATGTGCTGCCACCGCAGCTCCTGCTCGCGGCCGGTAACGTGCAGCTGATCGGAAATCCCCAGACGGCATCCACAAGTTATAATCCGATCACCGGGGCCGCAGTCTTCACGATGGTCAATCCGCTCCCGGCAGGATCGTCAGGCCAGCTGCAGATCAATGCCATGTTCCCACCCGGTACGACTCCGAACGGGACCATCGCATGCAACACGGCAACGATCACGGCGAGCAATGCCGCGACCGTGACCAGCAACCAGGTCTGCGTCGTTGCACGCGCCGTGCACCGCTTTACATTCCAGAAGGACCACTACGCCGGCAATGCCCTCAACGGCACCGTGATCTACCGCCTGCGCGTCATCAATCCCACCGGCAACAGTATCGGCGGACTCAACCTCAACGGGGCCACGTTCAGCGACACGCTGCAGACGGGAGCTGTGTATGTCTCCGCCACAGGCACGCATACTGTTGTGGGACAGGTCGTGACCTGGAACCTCGGCAATCTCGTTGTGAGCCCGTGGTACAATCCCTGGTATGTCGACTACTTCCTCACCGTGCAATACCCCTCTCCCCCGTTCACGCAGGGGCAGTCTGTCTGCAATACCGGCTGGTTGAAGGGAACACCCGTCGGGTGGACCGGGACCTTTGCACAGAAGGATTCCGCATGTCTGACCCTCGTTGCACCGCAGCCCGGCGTACAACTGCTCAAGGGTCCCTACTACAGCCCGATGACCAACCGGGTGCCCGGCTGCACCGGGTTCTATTCCCTCACACCCGGCAACACAGGCAATGTCGCCGTCGACAGCTTCAAGGTGACCGACGTGCTTCCACAGGAAGTCATGGTCACATCGTTCTCGACCGGCTCGTATACGAACTTCCCCTCGAACAGCGTCACGATCCGCTACCGTACGACCGTCAATCCGTCATGGACGACAGCGGGCCCCTTTGTCGGCTACCAGAACATCAGCGTGTATGGCACGCCCTCGTCGACCAATCTCGGGCTGCCTTCGGGTGTGTACCTGACCGAACTCCAATGGGATTACGGCACGGCCCCCGTGGGATTTGCCACGAGCATCCCTGCCTACATCTACTTCACACTGCTGACGAACAACTACGTCACGAACGCGCTGGTCGTGCCCGGCAACATCGTCACGAACTGCGCCACGTTGACCTGGCAATACGCATCCGCACCCGGGACGCCGGTCACGCACTGCAAACAGTTCACGGTCGACAATCCCCAGCCTGTGCTGTCGCTCAACAAGGCCGAGCTGTCGCAGGGACCCTATTTCCCGGGTGACACGATCCAATTCCGCATACGCTTCTGGAACATCGGTGCGGCGGCACTCACCGGCGTGGTCGTCACCGACGTCCTGCCTGTCGGCCTCCAGTATGCCAACACCGTTTCCTACGCCGGCGGAGGCGGGGGCCCGAATCCCACCACCCTTGGTCCCTCGATCAGCACTGCGGGCCAGACTGTGACCTGGAGCTTCTCACAGCCCTTCCCTGCCGCAGCCTGCGGCACGGGCACGAACTTCTGGTACGATATCGTCTTCAACGCTGTGGTCACGATCAACACGCCACCGGGAACGGTGTGCAACACCTACACCATCGCGGCGACGAATCACCCGACCGTCGGCTCGAACCAGGCCTGCGTTGTCATCAATTCCGTACCGACGATGGAGTCGCAGAAACTCGTGCGCGGCTCACTCGATTCGACCTACACACTCGCGGGCAGCACCGTTGCGGGAGGAAGCGCCGATTACCAGCTCACCGTGACGAATACGGGCAACGTCACGATGAAGGATATCCTCATCGTCGACATTCTTCCATTCCCGGGGGATGTCGGTGTCATCAACTGGTCGGTGTCGCGCGGCAGCACCTGGCAGGCGAACCTCATCGCTCCGATCACCGCACCACCGGGCACATCCGTGTACTACAGCATGGAAACCGCTCCCTGCCGCAGCGATCTCGGGCTGAGCGGTCCCCTGGGCTGCACAGGACCCGTCTGGTATACGTACGCCGGCCTGATCGGTGGCGGATACAACATCACGCAGGTGCGTTCGGTCAAGCTCGACTTCGGAACCCTGCAGCTCTCGCCCGGGCAGTCGGTCGCCGTCACGTGGCCGATGACAGCTCCGGCGGGCATCCCTGTCGGACAGCTCGCCTGCAACTCGTTCGGATACCGTGCACGCCGCGCCGACAACAACGCGCTCGTCGGTCCCGCCGAACCCCTCAAGGTCTGCGTGCAGATCAGACCCACACAGGGCGCCAGCGTCGGCGACTTCGTGTGGATCGACAGTGACATGGATGGCGTGCAGGATGTCGGCGAATCCGGTTTGAACGGCGTGCAGGTCGAGCTCTGGCAGGTTGGACCCGACAACACCCCGTACACCGGCGATGATGCCATCGCGGTCAACCTCGCCAGCATCCCGATCCCCTTCGTGATGACGGCGAACAACGGCATCGGACAGCCCGGCTACTACCTCTTCACGAATCTGCCGCCGAACACCTATTACGTCCGCTTCAGCGTCCCGCCGATGTTCACGCCGACGCTGCTCAATGCCGGCACACCTGCAGACGACAGCGATGCGGATCCGGTTCCCGGTCCCACCTTCGGCTGGACCGCACCGTTCACCCTTGCGGCCAACGCCGCCGACACGACCATCGACATGGGATTGCACGAACGCATGCCTGTCGACTGCAGCGGCTTCCGCGCCGATGTCAAGCCAAACAGCACCGGCGCCTGCTGCTGGGATCTTACGTTCTCCATGCCGCCGCCTTCCGCCATGATGACCATCGCGGCGACAGCGCCATCCACCCTCACATCCCTGACGCCGCCAACCGGGTGGACGGCCACACCCGCGCTCGGCAGCTATCCCACCTCGAGCGTCGACGTCACCCCTCCCGCCGGCCAGAGCGGCGGCACCTCGTTGCTGCAATTCTGTGCGTCGTCGGGTGGCGTAACACCGCAGGAGTTCATCATCACGTGGACGGATGCTGCCGGGATGGTGCTCTGCACCGACACTGTGCGGACCAACTGCCCGAAGGATACCACGGGCACGGGTCCGGGTGGTGTGAAGTTCCACGACCTTGACGCCGATGGGAAGCAGGGCCCGGCGGAACCCGGTCTGTCAGACTGGACGATTCTGCTCGTACCGGTCGGCGGCGGGCGACCGCTTTCGACACGCACGCGTGCAAACGGAAGCTATCAGTTCGGCACCGTCCCAGCGGGCGTCTACCATGTCGTCGAGCAGCAGCAGACGGGCTGGGTGCAGACCGCACCCGCCACCGCCGTGCAGCAGGTGACCGTCGCACCGGGCACCACGCTGCCACCGGTCGATTTCGGAAACCTCGTACCGCCTTGTGACCACCCGACCGACACGATCCGCATCGTGGCTGGAACGGTCGATCAGTTCGTCGGTCCCGAACCCTCATCTCCGTCTGCGTCGCTGCTGGCATGGAACACGGCGAATTACGGTCTGCCGCTGTCAGGCTTTGACAGCGAGATCAAGGAGCAGAAGGGCACCTTCTTCGGTCACACGTTCTCCGGATTCGGCAAGCCGGGCTGCTGGCTGATGGGGGCGAAGTTGCGCATTCGAATCCGCGCCGTCGGACCCACGTCACCCAACGACGGCATCGGCTTTGTCGCAGGCAGTACGCTCGCATGGTATCACACCATCGCACCGCTGACCGTGCCCGGTACGTGGACCCCGGGTCAAACGGCGACGCTGATTCTCGATCTCGGTGCGCTTGTACCGGGGCAGAACAACGGCAGCACCTCGGTACTCGCAGCCATGGCCGGCGGCACGTTCAACATCTTCATCCAGAACCACACCATCGTCGACTACATCGGCCTCGAAGTCTACATCTGCTGCCCCGAAGCGGTCGGGAAAGCCGAGCTCAAGGGTTGCAAATTCCATGATCTCGACGGCGACGGTGTGTGGGATCCGAGCGAACCCACACTGGCAGGCTGGACCGTCAACCTGAGCAACGGCCAGTCCGTCACCACCGGACAGGATGGCTGCTACTCGATCACCGTTCCGGCACCCGGTACCTATGTCGTCTCTGAGACACAGGTCCTCCCCTGGGTGCAGACCTTCCCCTCGAGTCCCGCCACGCACACCGTCACCGTGCAGCCGGGGCAGACCGTGTCGAATCTTAACTTCGGCAACGTCAAGCACGGTCAGGGCGGCACGACCACCGAGTGCGATTCGTTGATCTCCTCGACTGTCGACTCCGCGTGCTGCGCGTACAACGCGACCATCATGAACAATGTCGGTGCACCGATCACGAGCATCAGCTGGTCGATCACGGGTGGCACGATGAACAGCTTCACCACGACACCCTGCGCCTCGTACACAGCACCGGCGCCGGGCAGCACGTCGGGCGTGCTGCTGTATTCCCCACCCTGCCCGGGCAACATGGCATTCTCGATCGCGGCGACACCGACCACTGCAAGCGGGTGGGTGAGCGTCACCCTCGTCGTGCATCACGGCGAGAAGGATTCCTGCAGACTCACCTTCCGATGGAAGTGCGAACGTGCCCCGGTCACCGCGTGTGATTCGGTGAACGTGAAGCCCTTCCTCTTCACCGGACTCGATCTGTCGGGCCGTACCTTCACCGTGTTCAACGTCAAGGTGCCCGCCTCGCCCATCACCTCGATCGACATCATCGGCACGCCCGCGCCCTGCTTCCTGCAGGGTGGGGCTCTGTCGATCGATGCCGTCGCGACCGCCTGGTCGGTACCGTACACACGCATCCCCATCGCCGGATCGATCAGCGCGAACAGCACCGTGAAATTCAATCTCGGTGTGGACTACACCTGCGGCTGGACCGGCGCAATCTCCCTCGTGATCCATCACGCGGATGGAGACAGCTGCCTGTATACCTACGGTCCATGGGCAGCCACCCCGCCCTCGACCACGGGCGGTGTCGTCGTCTCATCACCGGTGCAGGCGAAGCGACTCTACGCCAACCGCCTCCGCGTACGCAACACCCAGGGCCGCGCGCCCGTCAAATGGGTCAGCGTGGAAGTGCTCGACCCGACCGATCGCATGTTCGCCGGTTCGGGCGTGATGTGGGATGGTACGACACGAGAGCCCGGCGAGGAACCACTCGGCGAGCACCAGCAGGGCCGTGCGGAAGCCCTCTTCGGCCTCATCACCCCGGTGCTTCCGGGACGGGAGTCGGAGAGTCTGAACCTCGTCGTCGCGCGTGATTCCGCGCGTGCCGGCGTCCCGTCGATCCGCTGGACCACCTACGACGAACGCGGCAACGCACTCACCTCCGACACGTTGCGCCTCGACGTGCCCGTGTTGTCCGTGCGAAACGATGCGCCGTCGTCGACGGCTCGCGGATTCGAACTGCTCAGTGCGTTCCCGAATCCCGCCACAAATATGACCACCGTCAACTACCTTCTCGGCTCGGAGATGGATCTCGAGATCGAGCTGTACGACATGACCGGCGCGCGCATGGCGCTGGTCGAGAGCGGACGCAGGCAAACGGGCGTGCATGCAGTGCGGGTGAATCTCGGGTCGCTGCCCGCGGGCACCTACTATCTGCAGATGCGTACCGACGCAGGCGTCGTCACGAAGCCGCTGACCATCGCGCGCTGACCCCCGCGTCAGGCTGAACCGACAACGCCCTCCCGGAATCCGGGAGGGCGTTGTTGTCATGCCTGGGCAATGCTCGTGGAAGACTGCCGCGTCGACCGACTGCTAGTGCGTGACGCGAATCAGACTCTTCGTATCGAATCCCTTCGCGGCGGCCTGTGCCACGAGACGATCATAGATCGCAGGGTCCAGCTTCGGCGTGCGGGCCAGAATCCAGAGGTACGATGTGTCGGGTCCACAGATCAGCGCGTACTGATACCCCTCCTTGTCGAGTTCCATGATGTTGTACCCACCGTAGAACGGTCCGAAGAACGACACCTTCAGTCGACCAACATCCTCGCGATCGATGAAGAACGCCTTCCCGATCGCTTCCTTCCACTCCCCCTTCTCCGTGTTGAATCCCCGGTTCACCACCTTGACACCTCCGTCGTCACGCATCGAATACGTGGCGGTCACCTTCGTCAATCCCCGCTCGAACGAGTGATCGAGCCGCGCGATCTCATACCAGGTGCCGAGATAGCGCGGAAGTTCGAATCCCTCGACGGGCGTCACATTGTCGGGAATGCCGGTGCATCCGGCGAGAAGCAGAGCAGAAGCAAGCGTGGCGAGAAGGGAGGTGCGGACCATGGCGATATGCGATGTGAAATGTGTGCGAGAGCGCTTCAATGCACGACAACAAGGGAAACGACCGCATGGGTTCCATCATCGAACAGCGCGAACACCCGGTACAGGCCGGATGCCAGCGACCCGGTCGGCAGCGACCAGACATGCCTGCCCGATGCCACCTCGCGCATTTCTCTGGGAAATGGTGTGGGAAGCACGTCAACCCCGTCAGCACCAACAAGCGACAACCGCACCCGCACAGGGGAAGCCACCTCGAGCGCGAGCACGATAAGGTCCGAAGCCGGATTGGGATGAGCCGTCAGCGTGGCTGGAACGGAGCGGCGTGCAACAACGCGGGTACATGTGCCGTCGATCACGACCGGTACGTCCGTACCGTGCGCGTCAAGCAGACAGTCGGTGGCACAGCGCGCGACGGCAATCGAGAGCAGCGTGGTCGTCACCTCGTCTGTGGCCAGCACGGAGAAATGGAGGATCCCGAGCGAGGAGGCATCGGCAGCAGGGACGCCGCGCACGCGTAGATGCAGCGTGCCAGAAGCATCTGCGACGGCCTCGACGCTGGCCCACGCAGGAAGCGTCGAGGCAGCAATGTCGAGTGCTGCGAATGAAAGGAGCGACGCGGAATCGCGCACCGCGAGTTCCAGATCGATGAAGCGTCCGGCAAGCAGTGGCGGTTCGACAGAAACAGGCAAGTCGAGTCCCTCACCGTATGGAATGTACCGCGTGGTGCTCGGTTGACCGAATGCATAAGACACCGCCCGGTCCGTACGCACGCTGAACGGTGTGGAGAGGAGGATGCAACCATGTTCCGTCTCGACCTCGACGCAGTAGTCGCCTGCATCGTCGACGCGCAGGCGGCAGCTGTCACCCTCGACGGCCTGTCCGTCGCGACTCCAGCGGTACGCCGTGTAGATGTCGGGTACGTCGAGTACGACCGTCTCGCCCGGACAAAGGATCGTCGCACCCCGTGCAGTGACTGCGGGCGGTGACGGACAGGGGACGATGCACACGCGCGCGGAGTCCAGCAGCGGCATGATGCATCCTTCGGTGAATGACCAGCGCACGAGCTGCACGGATGTGCAGGTGGTGTCGGTGACCGCGGCGGTCTGGAAGGCGATATCCACAAGAGCACCGCTTCCGCGGATGGTGCCGGCATGTGGGAACCGCACGCGCAGGCGTCCCGGAATATCGTCGAGTACGAGCGGTGCGGCGCTGCCGAGCAATGAAGCCGGTGGGACTTCCACCCTCAGAAAATTCAGCGCGCGTCCATCATAGAGGAGTTCCGCATCCGCTTGTCCGAAAAGAAGATCCGACGTCGGATCGGGCAGCACGACCGGCACGCGCACGAGGGTGGAGGCGGCACGCGTGCGTGGCAGTGGTATGATGCGCACCGGAGTTGTGGTGCCGATGGTGCCAGGGGTGGCGAAGGTCGTGTCGTCGGTGAGCGGCGTGCAGGCCCCCATCACCGTGATCGCGAGGGTGCGGGTCTCGGTGTTGAGGCATTCGCCGCTGTAGGTGATGGTGCATGCGGGATCGGGAAACTTGATCGTGCGTGCGATGATGCTGAATATGCGGGCGAGGTCGCTGCTGTTCGCGGTGAAGAAGGTTCGCCCGCCGGTGATGGTGGCGATGCTCTCAAGCAGCGCGTCGTCGACCGAGATCCCGAGACCGATCATGAAGATCGGAATCCCCATCTGCCTGGCCCGCGCTACCAGGTCTGTTGGCGTATGCGCGCTCGTGTTGTCGCGTCCGTCTGTGAGCACGATCAGGGCACGGCATCCGGTCGTTGCCTCAAGGGTGCGCAGCCCTTCGAGTGATCCATCCCAGAGACTTGTCAGCCCCGCCGGCGTGATGCGGTCGACCGCAGCCTCGAGCAGCACGCGGCTCGTCGTGCGCGATTGCAGCAGGTACACGCCCGAGTTGAAGCCGACGACCGCCGCGCTGTCGCGCACACCGTCGAGTTCGGCGATGAACACCTTCGCCGCCCTCTTCGTATCCTCCATCGGTTGACCCTGCATCGAACCGCTGCCGTCAATGACAAGTGCGACATTCAGAGCGCAGCGGAGCGAATCGTTCGGGCAGGAGATGGAAAAGTTCGGAACGTCCACCCCGTTCTCGTGCAGCCGGATGTCGAGCGCACCCAGTCCGATCACCGGCACCTCGTCACAGCTCGCCTCGATACGTACTTCGATGCGTGGCATCGCAACGGTCAAGGAGGTGATGCGCATGTGCGGCTGTGCGACGACTGACTGCGCCAGACAGGCGGCGAGCGCGCAGACAAGTCCTGCACGCAATGCGTAACGAACGATCCGCTCGTCGATCATGTGCGTTGATTATGGAGATTCGGATCTGTTGTTCGCAAACTAGACTCCCCTCCGGCGGGATGCAATGCCAATTGCAGACGCCGGTCCTTCGTGCACGCGTGGAGCAGCGTCCCGCGCTCAGTCGGGGGTGCCTGAACGGTCGGGGACAGCGGCGTCGAGGCTTCCGCCGTGGTGTGCGGAGTCGATCGTCATGTCGAGATCACGCAGCAATCCGTCGTGCAGATCGTAGATCCATCCATGCACCGCGAGCGGACGTCCCATCTGCCATGCGCGGGTCACGACGTCGAGGGAGGCAATGGTGCGCACCTGCCGCGCAACATTGAGTTCGCAGAGACGGTCCCATTTCGCACCCTCGTCGGTGAAGCGAGCAAGCTCGTCTGCGTGATCGTCGACGACCACGCGCACGTGTTCAAGCCAGTCGTGCACGACGCCTGTCGTGCCACCCTCGAGTGCGGCGTGTACACCGCCACAGCGATAATGCCCGCAGACGATGATGTGCTTCACACCAAGTTCCTCGACCGCGAAGGTGATCACCGCCGTCGCGTTGCGATCATCGCGAGGCACGACGTTGGCGATGTTGCGATGGACGAACAGCTCGCCGGAGGCGAGTCCCACGATCGCATTGGCCGGCACGCGGCTGTCGCTGCAGCCGATCCACAGATAGTCGGGGCGCTGGATGGCGCACAACCGTTCGAAGAAGTCGGGATCCTGCCGGGTCTGCTCGGCAGCCCAGGCGCGGTTGTTGTTGAACAGATGTGGAAGGAGTTTCATCGTGACTCGAAGGGAAAGCGGATGCGGCACATGTGAATTGATCTTGCAAAAGAAACGCGGGCATGTCAGGATTCCAAGCATGGGACTGTCTTTCAACATGTCTTTCCCTTGTCACCCACATGGAGCACCGACATGAACTTGAGATTGCACCTCCTCACGTGCGCACTCGTTGCCGTGACGATGTCCGTGGCTGCGCAGCCACTTGTACGCGTCACAGCCATCCACGCCGTGCGCAACGAGCCGCAGGCGACCGCCCGGCTCTCGATCCGCTGCAACGGCGAGTCCGCCCACGGCATCACCGCCTCCAACTTGACGTTGGTCGAAAACGGGACGCCGGTCAGTTCCTTCTCGATCACCGCGTCACCTTCCGACGACACCCGCAAACCCTTCGACGTGATGCTCGCGCTCGACATCAGCGGCAGCATGATGGGTGCAGGCAATTTGCAACTCATCGCAGCGGGATTGCAGCTCGTGCAGTACATCGACACGACCACCGACCGCATCGGCATCGTGCTTTTCAATCAGGTTGCAACGCTGCATCAGGATTTCACGAACGACACGAGCATGCTGAACACGAAGATCTCGGCAATTCCCGCGCAGGGCGCGACTGCCGTATACGATGGCGCGTGGATGGCACTGCAAAGTCTGATCGCACAGAATGACACGACCGCGGAGGCTGTGATTCTCATGACCGATGGCGGCGACAACAGCAGCGCGCACACACCGGGAGAGGTGATCGCACTCGCTCAGCAGTACGGCAAGCGCATCCATGCAATCGCGCTCGGTATCTCGGCGCCGACACCGATCCTGCAGATGTTCGCCGACAGCACGGGTGGCCTCTTCTTCAATACACCGGATGCCTCTGAACTCGCACTGATCTTCACCGACATCGCTAGCTTCATGCGGGCGGGATACGATGAGTACACCATCAGCTACCGCGTGCCTGATCCTTCCGCAGATCGCCGCATCCTCGAGATCAGCGCCACCGCACCACCATGCGACGGTGTCGGCACGGGCAGCACATCGCGTCCCGCACGCCCCGCTGTGACGCATGCAGCATCCGTCCCCACACGCGAGGTGTTCGCCCTGGAGTCCATCACACCCCAGCCTGTCTCCGGCGGCGTGGCACATCTGCGCGTGACCATGCATGAAGCCACAGGCATGCCGCTTGTCTGCACGGTGTTCGACATGCTCGGACGCCGCACGATGGTGCAGCGCACCGCCGTGCTCGGCGCAGGAACCCATGCAGTGCAGCTCGATTTGCGGGGACTTCCCCCGGGTGTGTACTTCGTGCGCATGCAGGTCGGTGAACAATCCCTGACCCGGTCACTGCTGCTGGACGCGACCCGCTAGCGCGGTCGCGGGAGTTACAGGTCGACAGCGACACCGATCGTGATGCGTGCGCCGGAGAAGCTGCTGCGTCCGAGTGCTGCGCCACTTCCGGCACCATACGGCACGAACTGCCATGACAGCGAGGCGTTGGCGGCGAATCCCTGCCAGAGCACCAGATCAACATCCGCCGCAGCCCACGCACCGACGCGCACAATCGCATCGCCTGCGGCGGCATCATCAAAACTCGTGATCTCGCCCTCCCATTCGTAGGCATATTGGTTGATCGGGGTGGCGGCGTTCACGCTCATACCGGCGGAAAGCATCGGGCGCACGAACGCACCCGTGATCGGCGACCATATGATGCCTGCGGTCACGGGAATCACCTGCACCTGTTCGGTGACGATGTAGTTCCAACCCCACGGGGCCTCCCTGTATACGTAGCGGTCGCGGGCGTGTGACCAGAATCCCATGCCCGCGATCATGCCAAGGGTGTGAGTGAAGGGAAGACGCAGCAGCAACTCACCGCCGACGCCGTTCCCCGTGCGCTTTTCGATCGCCGCATTCTCGCGGGGAAGCACCCAGACACCGCCCCGCCCCACGAGCTGCATGCGTGCAGGTGCGGCCCCCGCCTCTTCACCTGACATATTCGGATCTTCCTGTCTGTTTCTCTCCAGTCCCCTGTCTGCGGTACGCGTGGCTTCCGCCGTGCCGCCCGCGGCAATGCAGAGCAATGCAACGCACACGCATCGCCGGAACCCGCGAGGGATTCCTCCCAGCCACACCGAATTCCTCATTGCGCTCCTCCTCTTTGCGAACGTGCATTATACCACGTGGATGCATCGCATTCCACCGAGGGACACGAGCGCGACATGTCATGTCTGGAGGAAACGCGAAGAGCCGGACCCTGTGATGGGATCCGGCTCTTCGTGGTCTCCGTGTTCGGTGCAGAACGACACACCGCGCGGAAGCTGTTACTTGCGGATGAGCAGCTTCTCCATCACGCGTTCAGTGCCAGTGCTGAGCACGACTCGGTACACACCGGCTGCAAGGACGCCGGTGGAGATGCTGTGCATCGCGCGACCGGCAGCGACCTGCTCGCTGTGCACCAGCTGGCCGAGGCTGTTGTAAAGCTCGACCCGGTGTGCACGACCCTGTGCCTGTAGGGGGATGGCGAGAACGACATCACCCTCCGCGGGATTCGGGTAGACGTGATACTGATCGGGCGTTGCAGGGGCTTCCGCACGGACCGTGCCGTCGACCACAACGGTGACGTGCGTGGTATCGCTGCACTCCGCCGTCGCGTTCACCGACACGCGGCCGTTACCGGCACGCGTCCATTCCACCTCGATCGAGGGAGATGTCTGGCCGGAACGGATGAAACCGCCGTCCACGGTCCAGGAGTAGTTCATGCCCGCGATCGGGTTTGCGACGCTGTGCCGGGTGAGTGCACCGGGATTGCTGGTCACAGACCCGGTCACGGATCCGACGTTCACTGCGTCGAGCACGGTGATGACGATCTCCTCGCTCAACCCGACACACAGTGACGACGTGGTGATCGACACGGCATACCGACCGCTCGTGCTGACGACAAGCTGGCTGTTCGTCTCTCCGGAGAGGACGACACCGTCACGCAGCCACTGGTAGGAGTAGCCGGTTCCACCCGCAGCATAGAGGGTGACGGTACGTCCACCGCAAATGACGCGGGAACCTCCTGCGACATCGACCGACACGTCGGGCTTGGGAAGCACATCGACCACGGTCGGCGTGCTGCGCCGTGAGCAGAACTCCGCGTTTGTGACGAGCACCGAATAGCTGCCGGCCTTCGAAACGGGAAGTGCGCTCTGTGTGGCGTTCGGAATCGCGACCGTCCCCTCGAACCACTGGTAGGTCGCTCCTGTCTGGAAGGGCACGCTGAGTGTCACATTGGTGCCGTCACAGAAGGTCGTCGCACCTGAGGCGGTCACTGTTGCATCGGGGGCGGGACGAATCCGCACGTGCACCGGCAACGACGTGGCCGTGCATCCGCCAAGTGCCGTGACGACCACGGTGTATGCACCATCAGACGTTGCGTCGAGGATGCGACCGGTCGCGCCCGGCAACGGCGTTCCGTCCTTCGACCATGCATACGTCGCACGATCGACACGCAGCGCCTCGAGACGAATCACCGAACCATCGCAGACGTCGACGGGACCGGCCGGCGTCACCGACGCCACAGGGACAGGCAGCATGGTGATCGTGACCGCCGTGCTCGTCGACGCACAGCCCTCGGGGGTGGAGACGACGCAGGTGTATACACCGCTCAGCGTCGCGTTGTGGCTGTTCGTGGTCGCTCCGGGGATCACCGATCCGTCGAGCAGCCATCGATAAGTCACACCAGTGGCCGACGGAACAGAAAGCTGCACCGGCGTACCGGCACAAACGCTGGTGGGACCATCCACCGTCAGTGTGGCATTGGGCATCGGTACGACGCGCACCAGCACCTGGTCACTCGTCACCGAGCAATTGGCGATGGAGACGCGCACTCGATAGGCGCCGTCGATCAGTGCCGAGTACATCGACGTCGTGGCCCCTGCAATCGGCTGACCGTTGCGCAGCCACTGGTACGATGCATTCGGCACGACGACCGCGTCAAGCATCAGCGAGCCGCCCGCACAGATGGCCGCGCTGCCCGCGGGCGTGATCTGTGCCACAGGTCGCGGCACCACGGTCACGACAACGTCGGATGAGGTTGCCGTACAGCCATCCCGCGTCATGACGTGGTACGAGTACGTACCGGACTGTGCGACCAGGAGACGCGAACCACTGCGACTGATCTCCACACCATCGCGATACCATGTGTAGGCTGCGGTGAGGATGTCTTCAGCAATGAGTTCGATGGATTCACCGTCACACAGCGCGATGGGTCCTGCCGGCACGAGACTTCCTGTCGGAAGCGCCTTGACCGTGACAGTCACACTGTTGCTCGTTGCGCGGCAGCCATTGTGCCCCGTGACCTCGACGGTGTAGTCACCGGCAAGTGTCGCGGTGTACTCGACCGAGGTCGCACCGGTGAACGCACCATTGCGCATCCAGCGGAACGTGTAACCAGGACCCTCGTGTGCCGCCAGTTTGACACTGCCACCCACGCAAATGGTCGCCGGCGATTCGAGACGGAGGAATGCAACCGGCAGCGGCAGCACAACCACGTCGACGGTGGAACTCAGTCGCGAGCAGTTGTTCGCATTCGAAACGCGTACGCGGTATGTGCCTGCAGCCGTCGCAGTGTAGGTCCGCTGCACGGCACCCGCAATCGGGGCGCCGTCACGGTACCACTGCCAGCTGTAACCCGACCCGGTGTTTGCCTGAAGTGTGACAGCCTCTCCTTCACAGAAGGTCAGGGGACCCAGTGGCGTGACGACCGCATCGGGCACGGGAAGCAGGGTGATCGTGATCGGAGCACTCATGCGCGGACACCCGAAGGCTGTGCGCACTTGTACGGTGAAGGCCCCACCTCGCTGGGTAGTGATCTGCTGCTTGGTTTCGCGGGGCAGAGCAACGCCGTCCAGGAACCACTGATACGTATACCCTGTGCCGGCATTCGCTTCCAGCGTCACATCATCGCCGAGACAGACGACGACGGGCGTGAGCGGGGTGATGACGGCATCAGGAAGCGGATGCACCGTGTAGGTGAAGGTGCGGGGGGTGCCGGAACATGTCACACCTGCATTCGTGTACGACGGTGTCACGGTGATCGTCGCCGTCACCGGAGTCGTGCCTGGATTCAACGCGGTGAACACCGGAATGTTGCCCGTACCGCTTGCGGCCAGACCGATGCTCGTGTTGTTGTTCGTCCATGAGAACACCGTGCCGACAACGGTACCACTGAAGGTCACCGCGTTGGTCGACGTGTTGTGACAGAGCGCCTGATTGACGACGGCCGCCACGTTCGGGGTCGGATTGACCGTGATTGTGAAGGTGATCGGCGTGCCCGAACAGATCAGCGTTCCGCTTGTGAAGCGGGGTGTGACCGTGATGGTCGATGTAACAGGCACGGTGCCGTTGTTGACTGCCGTGAATGATGCGATGTTTCCCGTTCCGCTTGCGGCCAGACCGATGCTCGTGTTGTTGTTGGTCCATGCAAACGTGGCGCCCGGAACGGTCCCGGCGAAGATGACTGCCGTCGTTGACGTCCCGTTGCAGAGGACTTGCGGTACGACCGGGTTCACGGTCGGGGTGGGATTCACGGTGATCGTGAATGTGCGCGGCGTGCTGCTGCAGGTGACGCCGTTGTTGGTATAGGACCCCGTCACGATGATCGTCGCGATGACGGGAGCCGTGCCCATGTTCACGGCTGTGAACGATGGAATCGGTCCGGAACCACTCGCTGCAAGACCGATCGAGGGCGTGGAGTTGGTCCAGGTGTAGATGGTTCCGGCTACAGTCCCTGCCGGTGTCACTGCAATGCTCGGACTGCCGTTGCACAGGTTCTGATTGGCGATAGTGTTGACGGTCGGGGTGGGATTTACAGTGATCGTGAAGCTCACGGGAGTGCCCGCGCATGTCACACCTGCGTTTGTGAAACGCGGGGTCACGGTGATCGTTGCCGTGACTGCAGTCGTGCCGGTGTTCGTCGCCGTGAATCCGGGCAGATTGCCCGAGCCGCTCGCGGCAAGACCAATGCTCGTGGTCGAATTCGTCCAGGTGAATGTCGTCCCGGACACGGGGCTCGAAAACACGACCGACGGCACGCCTGTCCCGGGGCAGAATGTCACATTGGCGACCGGATTCACGGTCGGCGTGGGATTCACAGTGATGGTGAATGTGATCGGTGTACCAACGCAGGTCGCACCTGAGGCCGTGTTGACCGGTGTGACCGTGATGGTCGCGACGATTGGCGCCAATGTCGTGTTTGTCGCCACGAACGAAGGAATGCTGTTCGTCCCACTCGCTGCGATGCCGATCGCCGTCGTAGATGACATCCACAGATAGGTCGCACCAGGCACACTGCCGCTGAACGTGATCGCAGTGGTGGCAGTGCCCGCACAAGCGACGACATTGGCAACAGGATTTACCGTCGGGAAGGGAACGATGGTCACGCTGACCGAACCCGTCATCGGACTCGTGCAGTTGGTCGTCGTATTCGTGGCGATCACCGTGTAGGTCCCGGCCGCAAGCTGCAGACCGAAGTTCAACGCGGCACCTGTTCCGGCAACAGGTGCACCGGTGTTGACCCCTCCCACCTGAAGCTGATAGGTCACACCCGTCTGCGAGCCGCTCAGTCCAACAGAGACGCCGCCTCCGCCCGTGCAGTAGCCACCGCCACCCGTGACGGTAAATGCGGCGGGAAGCGCCATGATGGTGAGGTTCACGCCGTTGTCAGCCCCCGTTGTCGCCGGATCGCTTGTCACGATGCGCACGCGATATCCCGTGCCGCTCGGCAGGGTTGGGGGGATGGTGCAGGAGATCGAGCCCGATGCTGTACCAGCTGCGCTGCCGATCACCGTCGGGGAAGCGAAGGAACCGTTCGCATCGGACAGCTGCACGCTGAAGGTGTTGCCGGCATACACGAGACCGGACTGCACGGAATAGGAGAACGACAAGGTCTTTCCCGGATGAAGGCACGGATCCGTAGGGGTTCCGATCACCACCACAGGATAGGATGCGGCAGTGGAATCGAGTGCGAAACGTGCATTGAGTCTGCCATACCCGAGTTCAGCCGACCAGGTCCCGTTCGGCTGCCCGGCCACGTTCGCCGTGTAGGTGTACCCACCGACCTTTTCGGTCGATGTCTCGAGAATGCGACGTGCATCCGCATGACGAAGCCAGGGATTCGCCGACAGAATCAATGCAGCCACACCTGCGGCATTCGGGCAGGCACTCGACGTGCCATTGAACGTCGGCATGAAATCACCGGGATTGTAGCCGGCGGCTCCGGTACGATCGGTCGTATAGATCTTCACTCCCGGAGACGCAACATCGATACCAACTCCGAAGCACGAACCCCACCACGTCTCACCATCGCATGAACTCGGTGATTTGCGCTCGTCGCACATGCTCGTGGCACCAACCGCAATGGTGAGCGGATTCGACGCGGGATAGATGAGAGGACCATTGCTGTTGCCACTCGAGAAGAGGACGAGCGATCCACGACCGTTGCGACCAAGCATGACCGCATTCTGGATCGCTGCGTCGATCAGTGGAGACAATCCGCCACCGCCCCAGGAGTTGCTGAGCACGTCGGCTGCACCACCTGTGGGAGACCACGCCCAATCGATGCAGGTTGCGATGATGAGATCGGTCGTGATGAAGCTGCTGCCCGACACCGTGCCTATGCGCACAGGCACGATCTTCGACGTGTATGCCACACCGGCCACACCGATGCCGTTGTTTCCGACGGCTGCAGCGATGCCGGCACATGAAGTCCCATGGCTGTTCGTGGCATTCGGACCACCACCACTGCCAAGACCTGCACCGTCAAAGCCGGGAAGGATGTTCGCAGCCAGATCCGCGTGTGTGAGTTCCACACCGTCATCGAGAATCGCAATGCGGATCGACGGCGACCCTGTCGTGGTATTCCATGCTGTTTCGACATCCATGTCCGCACCGGGTGTGCCACCGAAATAGGTGCCGGTGTTGTTCAGAGACCACTGCGAGGGGTAGAACGGATCATTGGGGGCAGCCTGAACCTGCATCAGACGCAGGTAATCTGCCGCCGCCCATGCGAAGCGACCTGTTGCGGCATACTGCGCAGCCAGCTCCCGTGCATCCGCGCGCGCATGCTTGTCTGCCGACAGGATGACGACCTTTGCATCGTATGCATAGGACTCGATCACGCGGGCACCCGTGCGCTCCGCCATGTCGTTCAGGTACAGCCGGTCCCCTTCGCTGCGCAACGCAACCAGGAAACGGTCTGTGACACCCTGGCGCGTCCCATCGGGATGCTGGAGCATCCGGTTGGCGTACCGGACGTCGGCATGAGCCAAAAGGCGAGTGAGCAACGCCGCGATGTCTGCGTCCGTCGCCTGCGAAGCGAGTTTCGCAAGTACGGTACGCCCACGCAGATACAGCGGGGCTTCAAGCACCATCGATGGGTCGAAGGGCGCGAGCATCCGCTCCGCACCGAGGATTGCCGCCTGCTGATCGACAGAGACGCCGTCGGCAAAGCCGATCAAGATCTCGTCGCGTGAGAGGCGGAGTGTATGTGAAGGATCAGCAGCCTCGGGTGTACGCACTCCGGCGTCCTGTGCCTGCGCCATGGCGGCGAGCAAGAGAACGAGCGCGATGAATCCGGTCACTGATGTTCGGAACAATTGCATGGATTCCTCCTCCTGGAAGGGAGTGTGTGCACGCACGACGGATCGGCGAACCGGCACGGTCCACCCGGACGGGTGCATAATACATGATTGGGATATGATCGACGAAGATACACAGGTCCATCCCTCGATGCAACCCGCTGGAGCCGGAGCATCCAGCCGCGGAGCATTCATGGGCACGGCGAACCCACGAACAGTACATCCCCGCCGTCATGCTTGACATTTGTCGTCTTTTCGGGTAACGTTATCCCATTCCATTTCACCGCACGAACGATCCAACGGATGCGAGGACCTGCGTCGCTCCGCACGCGTGCATCGGATGCTTCGCGATATCATGGTTGATTCCGGAGGTTCCCATGCAAATCAAGACCAGACGAGTTCGGGTGTTCTCCATCGTCCTCCTCGCGATGTTGTTCAACTCGGCGATCGCCTGTTTCACCCTCTCGAAGGCGGAGGCATGTACTGCACGTGCGACCCTGGCACGATGTACGAAGAGTCCGGATGCTGCGCGGATGTTTCTGCAGCATGCGATCATGGAAAGGGCCTCCTCTTCCCAGTCCTCCAACCAGGATCTCCGGCCTGTCCAACTCGAACAGCTCGCATTCACGGGGACGCTCCACGGACACCTCTCACGCATCGCCACGGAAACTCCCCTGCATCTGAGCATCGTCCTGCTCATGACGCTGGGGACGCCTGTCAAATCTCCTTCGATCCAACCACGAGGGAGTGCTTCGCACAACCCGATCCACAGCGCACAACTGCACAGTGGAGCCGACACCCTGCGACGCGCGCGACGGGGCTCGCAACAAGAGGCACGTTCGCTGATCGCACGAGGAGTATCCCTGTACAAGCGCTCGTCCTACGATTCGGCAATGGCCTGCTTCACCGGTGCTAGGAAGCTCTTCACCATCGCGGGAGATGACTATGGCGTCTCCCAGTCCGAGCTGAACCGGGGTAATGTGTATCTGATGCGCGTGGAGCTCGATTCGGCGCGACAGTGCTTCATCGCCGCACGTCGCCTCGCCGAACGATTGAAAGACAATATCGCCGTCGCCGAATCATATCTCGGCCTGGCAACATGGTTTCGTGAGACACCGGACAAGGACTCCGCACGGGCGCTGTTGCTGCACGCGTTGTCGATCTTCGAGCGACATGGTGAACGGCTTCGGGAAGCTGACGCAAGGGTTACGCTGGGAAATCTGCACTCCGATCAGGGGCAGTACGCAGAAGCACGCATGGAGTATGAGCGCAGCAGCGCGGTGTTCGAATCCGCGCAGCAATACTACCACCTTGCGATCACTCTCATGAACAGAGCGAATGCACAATCCCAGCTCGGAGACCGTCGCGAGGCCATGCGGCTGATGATCGGCAGCGACTCGCTCTTCTCCCGCATCGGGAACAGGCACCAGCGTGCAACACTCGCGGGCAACATGGCCCGGACTCTCATGGGATTGAAGCAGACCGATTCGGCTCGTCAGTACTACATGCAGCAACTCGAACTCGCCCGGGAGACGGGAGATCGCAGATCAGTGATCGCCGCACTGATGGGTCTGGGGTCCCGCGCCATCGACCTGCATCATTACGACAGTGCGGCGATGCACCTGTATCGAGCCCTCGCCGTGGCCGAAGAGATCAATGATTCAAAATCGATCGGCAACGTGCTCGGAAACATCGGCCGCATGAACCTGCTTACGAAATCCTACGACAAGGCTGAGGAGTCCTATCGCCGCGCCCTCACGCTCAATCGCCGGACCGGGCACGTAAACGGAATCTTCTACTGCCTCGCCGGACTTGCGACGCTCGAGGAAAACCTCGGCCATCTGGATGCCGCACTCGTGCGAAGACTCGAGTGTGTTCGCATCGCGGAAAAGGCCGGATGGCAGCATCAGATCGCCATGGCGAAGCGCAATCTCGGCAACCTGCTAACCAAACGCGGCGATGGCGACTCCGGAAAAATCCTGATTCAGGAGGCCATCGACATGTTCATGCAGATCACGCCGCAATCCATCGGATGCTCGTACAACGATCTGGGTGTGGCGCTCGCGACGAGCCGACGCGACAGTCTGGCCGAACGCGTGCTGCTGCAGGCTGTCGAAGAGGCGAAACGGTCACGCGAAACGCGATGCCTGTACAACGCGCAGGAAAACCTCTCCAGTTTGTATCTGCGCCGAGGCGACACGGCGCGCGCACTCCTCCACCTGATCGATGCTGATGCATTGCGTGATTCGCTCGACCATGACGAGCGCATCAGGACGATGGAGGAACTCCAGACCCGCTATGAAACCGAGAAGCAGCGCTACACCATCACCCTGCTCGAAAAGGAGCAGGAAGTCTCCCTCCTCCGCATTCGACAGCAGCAGCAGGAACTGCTGCGCCGAAGCCTCGCCGCCGATCAGCAGCGCCAGCGCATCCTTCTGTTCGAACGCGATGACCGCATCAAGGAACTGCTCCTCCGCCAACGGGGGGACAGTCTGCATGTGCAGCACCTTGAAAACAGGGCGCTGACCGACAACAACAATCTCCTCACGGAGATCGCTGCAAGACGGCAGATCGAGCGCAATGCAATGATTGGAGGACTCCTGCTCATCGCCGCGCTGTCCGTCCTTCTTGTCCGCCGCTTCCAGGGGAAGCGACGCGAGTCGCAACTCCTCGCGGAATCACTCGACCACAAGGCCCGCGCCGCTCAAGCAGAGGCCATCCGCACGCAGGCCGAGGCCCTGCGTCGCGAACACGAAGCACAAGCACGGTATACCCAGCAACTCATCCAGTTTCAAGAGGATGAACGGCGGCGGCTCTCGCGCGAACTGCATGATGGTCTCGGCCAGAGTCTGACCGTGCTGCGAAACAGTGCCCTGCTCGGTCTGCGGAGCAGCGATGCCGAGGTCATGCGCAGGCAGCTCGACGGCATGTCAGGCATGATTGCCGAGACACTTGACGATGTCCGCGCCATCACTCGCGACCTCCGACCGGTACAACTCGAGCACCTCGGCCTGACCGGTACCCTTCACGGACTCCTGTCTCGCATTGCCGAGGAGACTCCCCTGCAGATGACCCATGACATCTGTGATCTTCAAGGGATCATTCGCCCCGACGACGAAATCAATGTCTTCAGACTTGTGCAGGAGGCCATGAGCAACATCCTCAAACACGCGCGCGCTGACGCTGCGAGCGTGAGGATCGCACATGATCATTCCCATGTGGAGATCATCATGCTCGACGATGGGATCGGGTTTGATCCGAATGCACCCGAAGTCCTTTCAGGACTCGGTATGCGCGGCATGCACGAGCGCGTCACCATGCTAAGCGGTGCCCTCACCGTCGACACCGCACCAGGGCGCGGCACACGCATTCATATTCGGCTGCCGATCCGGCACTGACAACAACCGCAAAGCAGAGCATAAAAAATGGCGAAAACCGTGTGATTTTCGCCATATGAAGCATGGTGCGGAGAGGGAGAGAAAAAGCGCAAATGTCGATTTTACATGACTTGCGACCCCGACCGTCATGAAAGTGTCATGCGCGACGAGTCGAAACCAGAGCGAGACGCTCCGTGAGGTACTGCCTCAACGCTGGATCTTCACACCAGACGAAGCACCCTCGTCTGCCACGGGTCAGAAGCACCTTGTACGTGCTCTTGATGATGTACTGCACCTTTGCTGCAACTGCCTCCTTCTTTGCATCCGTTGCCTCACACACTATTCCATGCGCATGCCGGGTCATCGCCGGTTCAACACGACCACCCGGCTCACGAGCACCTGTGTTCGCGACGAGATCTCAAGCATGTACACGCCGGACGGCATGCCATGCACACCGAGGTGATCAGCGACAATTAGATTTCCCTACTGACGACAATTAGAATTCCGGTTTCATGGAGTCGAATTTAGCATGGAGACTCCGCCACCAGCCGGAGTTCACCATGGTCACAGACCACCAAGTACGGAGACTGAAAATGTCGTACAGCAAGCATGGAACACTCACCGTGGCAGCAGTGCAGGCAGGTATGGACCCGAAGACGGCCCGCAAGTATCTTCGAAGCGACCTTCTGCCGAGCGCGTCGAAGCCGGATCGGCAGTGGCGCACCCGCGAAGATCTCTTCGCAGAGGATTGGCCGGAGATCGAGCAGTTGCTCGCGGATGAAGGCGCGCTTCAAGCGAAAACCGTCTTTGCATGGCTTCAACGCCGCTACCCCGGCAAGTATCAGGACGGGCAGCTTCGCACGCTGCAGCGCCGGATGCGGCGCTGGCGTGCACTTGCCGGGCCGGCCAAGGAGGTGATGTTCCCCCAGACTCACGCTCCGGGTCGTTTGTGTGCCTCGGATTTCACGTGCATGAACCGGTTGCGCGTCACGATCGGCGGGCAGGAGTTCCTCCACACCGTCTTCCATTTCGTGCTGACCTACTCGAACTGGGAGACGGCAACGATCTGTTTCTCCGAGTCATTCGAGAGCCTCTCGGAGGGTCTGCAGCACGCACTCTGGGAACTCGGGGGCGTTCCGCTCGCACATCGGACCGATCAGCTGAGTGCTGCCGTGCACAAGGAACTGGGCGGGAAACGATCGTTCACCCGTCGCTACGAAGCGTTGATGGAGCACTACGGGCTGCGGCCGGAGAAGATCCAGGTCCGCCAGCCGCATGAGAACGAGGATGCGGAAAAGAGTCACGACCTGTTCAAGAACGCCGTCGATCAGGAACTGATGCTGCGCGGGAGTCGGGATTTCGCGAGCAGGGAGGACTACACCGCGTTTCTCGGCACGCTCCTGGCCCGACGCAACGCAGGCCGGCGCGCGCGCTGGCTCGAGGAGCGGGCGGCACTGCGCCCGCTGCCGACGCGGCGTCTTGCGAGTTCGATCGTACTGCACGTGCGTGTGCGGACATCGTCGACGATCACCGTGCTGCGCAACGTGTACTCGGTCCCGAGTCGTCTGATCGGTGAGACCGTGGTGGTGCGTATCGGTGCGGAGAGCCTGTCGATCTTCCATGGGGGGACACAGGCCGAGGCAGATATCCCCCGGATGCGGGGCGTTGGCGGCCATCGGATCAACTACCGGCATGTAATCGATTCCCTCGTGCGCAAGCCCGGCGCATTCGCCGCGTACCAGTGGCAGGACGACCTCTTCCCGACAAGCCGCTTCCGCATCGCCTACGATCTGCTGCAGACCCGTGGCGGGACACAGGCGGCACGGGAGTATCTGCGGATCCTCGAACTGGCAGCCAGAGAGAGCGAGACTGCCGTGGACGAGGCACTGCGCACCTTGCTTGATGCCGAGCAGGCAATCGGGTTTCAGGAGGTGGCGATCCTGATCCAGGCGACCCGCACACCGAAACAGCCGCGTGATGTGTGCGTCCTGCCGGTCGATCTCTCACACTACGACCATCTGATCGGCGCGCAGCGCCAGAGAGGATGTGCCGCATGACACCGACACCGACAACCCTGTGCGCACACATCACCGACGACCTGACGCGTCTGCAGCTGCCCGCGATGCGCCGGGAGTTCGAGCGGGAAGCCACGCGTGCCCGCGCCGAGTCACTGGGATACGAGCAGTATCTGCTCACGCTCCTCGAACACGAGTGTGCATCCCGCAATGAGCATCGGATTGCCCGCCTTCTCAAGCAATCGCGCCTGCCACTCGAAAAGACGCTCGAGACGTTCGACACCAGCCGTCTTCCGCGGAGGATCTCGCTGCAATTGCCGATACTCGCCGACGGGACGTTCGTCGACCGCACGGAGAATCTCCTTGCCTTCGGCCATCCCGGCAGCGGCAAGACGCATCTGGTCTGCGCCATCGGGCATGAACTGATCCGCCGGGGAAGAAGTGTGTACTTCACACCGGCGAGTCACTTGATCCAGGACCTGCTGCGTGCAAAACGGGATCTGCGGCTTGAACGGGCATTGAAGTCGTTGCGCAAATACGCAACGCTCATCATCGACGACATCGGGTATGTGCAACACGACCGCAATGAGATGGAGGTCCTCTTTGCGCTTCTTGCCGACCGGTACGAACGCGGCAGCATTGTCCTGACGAGCAATCTTCCCTTCTCGCGGTGGGAGGAGATCTTCAAGGATCCGATGACGACGGCAGCCGCGATCGACCGGCTGGTGCATCACAGCGTCATCCTGGAACTCAATGTGGTCAGTTACCGGCTCGCGCACGCACAGGGGAAGGGCCACATCGCTGGGGAAACGGTGCAGCGCGACGACGAAGAGGATATGGGGGGCATGTCCACGCAGAGTGACGACGCGATGCAGGGCACCACGACACCCGACAACCCACCCATCAGATCTTACAGGAAGAAGGAAGGAAAACGGACACCGTGAAATCAGGGAATTCTAATTGTCGTCGGGAGGGTATTATAATTGTCGTTGCACACAAACCGCGGGATACCGCCTACGCGAAAGGCACACAACTCATCAACACCATCGGATTCGACACGATCCGGCAGTACTGGGAGAAGAACGGCACAGCGGCGACAGTATCGATGCTGAGCAAGAGGGCGCCGTTTCCCGTCACAAAGGGTATCGTGCGCAATCTCGTCATCAAACACAACTGGAGACGGCGCATCACCGATCTTAATGATCCGCTTTTTCGCTTCGTTCTGAAGGATCCGGGCCGTATCTCGAACTTCAAGCATGTCCAATTCATGTTCAGAGGCACTCCCTTCGAGGATCTGCTGGGACAGATCCACAACGTCTTGAGGAAGCAACCCCGTCTCTGCTACTGCGGTTTTGTTTGTGGGAGTTCCCCACAGTGCGCAGGAGAGCTTCGTGGCTTTGAAACGCAGCTGCACGAACTTCCGATCGCGATCGGGTACCTCGAACATGCGAGACCGTCACAGAGAGTCCTTAAGGAGACGGCAACCTTGAGCCATGATCTCAAACATCAAATGGAGCAGGGGTACTATGCCGATGACGACTACCAGGGATACGTGTCCAACGGAACGGCCATTCTGGCAGCATACCTCTGCCGATACCCGGTCAGAGAGATCAGCGACATCAATCCGTATGCCCGCATCGGCATCGCAAAGGTCAAACAGCCGTATCAGCGACGATTGTCGTAGCTGGTCACACGCAGAGAACCCGGCTGCGCGTTCTGGAGGGGTGGTGTAGGTGAATTCCGATGGGACCGGGAGCATGCTCCCTTCTGCAACTACGTGGAGATGCAGAACTTACACCATCCTCCCCAGGATCAGCGGCTAAAGGAGAAGGGCGACTTTCATCGCCCCTTCCAGCCATATTCTGCTCGGCTACAGGGCACGTGAGATCCACCCGCGCCTTTGGGGAAAGGCTCATCGATCCATGTTGTATAATCACCGATGCCGAGTGGGATCCGCATGAGGATCTTCAAGTGCGTCGTCAGCGAACGAGCACCATGCTCCGGCTCAATGTTCGACCGCCAGCGCGCAGCACTGCCCGGTAGACACCCGAGGGAAGGCTGCCACCATCGAACACAACCCGGTGCACTCCTGCCTCTCGCGTGCCATCAACAAGGCGGGCCACTTCGCGTCCGGGACCGTCATGCACCACAAGCTCGACCTGCGACCGGGTGGGAAGAGAGAAGACGATAGTGGTCGATGGATTGAAGGGATTCGGATGGTTCTGCTCCAACGTGATTGCCGTAGCGACTGGAATGATCTCGACATCGCTCACCGGCATCGAGGGATCGAATACTTCGACCTCTGAACGATACTGTGTGTGATCGACACCTCCGGCCACGTAGAAGCGACCTGCGTCGTCGTAGAGCATCCGCGAGGCATATTGCACCGGTGTGGGCTTCGGTTCCAGTTCAGTCCACAGGTCCGTGGCAGGGTCATACGACCAAGTCCTGTTTGTGGGATATGTGGTGAAGTTTGTCGTCTCATCAAACCCTCCGGTCAGATACACCGTGCGTCCATCAGTCCCTGCCGACATGCGGATTAACGGACCTCCCGGAAGATCTCCCATCCGTGTCCACTCGATCGAATCGCCTTCGATCACCCCCTTGTAGACTTCACCGTGAAATGTTCCCGTTACCTTGGCGTACGCATAGCCACCGAACGTGTACACCGCACCGTTGAGGTACACTGTGCCGAACGAGCGCATGGCCCGCGGGAGCATCGAGGGAGAAATCATCCACGTATCTGACCCCGGATCATAGATCTGTATAGTATCGGTCTGAGTATTGAGATCATGTCTCCCTCCACCGAGTAGGAATATCCGTCCCTCGTGTACGAAGCTCCCTGCTGCAAAGACGGGCATCGGCATCTGATTCATTCGTGTATACGTTTCCGTGGAGGGATCGAAACGAATGACCGAGGCGTCGAACTCGAGTCTCACCGTCTTAGAATACCCACCGCACAAATAGATCATTCCGTCGACACTCTCGGCGATCGGTAATGCCCGCTTGGTCGGCATCGAATCGAGCGTCGTCCAGGAACCAGTTGCAAGAGAAAACCGATAGGCCGTCGGTTCGACCTCCCACTTAGAGAGCCCACCGAAGACATACAACGCACTGTCGAGATACACCGACCCCATGTAGCCACGTTTGACCGGCATATCCACCCCCCGGCTCCACTGCGATTGCATGCGAGGGTGGGCAATAAGTTGCTCGAAAGGGGTATTGGTTGACGCTGACAACCCGACCGGGAACGGGAACGGATCGTCTACAACCTGCGACTGCGCCCGCACCGATATAGGCATGCACAAGAGCAGCAACAACGGAGTCACACCTCTCCACCTGCCTTTCATCGCACACCCCCCTTCCGATGATGCATCACTGTGGTTCTCATGCCATAGGATGTCGAGAGCACGGCCAGATACAAGCCCGAGGGCAGAGACCCGGCCGCTGTGAATTGCAGGGCGTGCCTGCCAGCGCGCTGCACACCATCGGCGAGCGTTGCGATGCTCTGACCGAGCACATTGTACACGCGTACCGACACCGACATTTCCTCGGGAATCCAGTATTCGATCGTCGTCTGCCCCGAGAATCCGTTCGGATAGTTTCGAATGCCCAGCATGGCATCGACCGGCATACTCTCTCCTTCCATCTCCTCATCTGTTGCACGCGTGCGCTTTGGAAGAAAACGAAGGCTGTGCCGCGGCAGGAAGCGTTCGTACCCGCGCGTCATCGTGTGCGCAGTTCTACGAATATTCTCCGAGACATGCTGCGTTTCCATCCCACCGAGAATGCTCTGCACCTGCGCACCAGCATCCCGCACCATCGCCGCAACGAGCAGCATCTGCA
>JAEYUG010000044.1 GCA_023432805.1 Bacteroidota bacterium
CAGGACAGTCTTGCCGATGGTCCGCTTCTGGGTGCCACATTCCAGCGTGACGCGTTCATCGCGCAGTTCGATGTCAACGGGTTCATCCCCGTCGCGCTCTCCTCCTTCACCGCGCACTGGGGAGAGGTGGGTGTGGACCTGCACTGGGTGACCGAGCGGGAGGAGAATGTGTACGGGTTTGTGATCGAGCGACGGCCAGACCATCCCGACGCAGCCTCCGACTGGAGCCGCGTTGGGTTTGTCGCCGCACGCGGCCACAGCGCACGACCGGCACCCTACTCTTTCACCGACACGGCTCCACCCGTGTCACCGGATCCGCGTGAGGGTGACGCCATCCGCTACCGTCTGCGCATGGTCGATCTCGACGGGTCGGAAGCACTCTCTCCCGAGATCCGTCTCCAGCGCGCATCAAGCGGTGGTGCCATCACCTTGGATCCGGTCTGGCCCGCTCCCACGCGCGAATGGCTGCAGCTCTCCTTCACGCTTCCCGAGCCTGCAGCCGTGACGCTCACCGCCCATGCGATCAGCGGCGCACACATGGCAACCGTCTTCTCCGGTGATCTGCTCGCTGCCGGGCGGCATACGAGGCTCGTGTCCAGCGCCTCGTGGCCCTCCGGCCTCTATCTCTACACTCTGACCACACCGTCCGTGCGCATCGTGCGCAAGGGACTCATCCTGCGCTCACCACAACGCGAACCCACGACGGACGAGGGCGTCCGTCCTCCCACGACGGACGAGGGCGTCCGTCCTCCCACGACGGACGAGGGCGTCCGTCCTCCCACGACGGACGAGGGCGTCCGTCCTCCTGGCAAGAAAAAACCCGCGCCGGTGGGCGCGGGTTTTCTATTGTTGGCGTCAGAGGGACGCAGCTCTCACTTGTTGATCTGATACACGATCTTGCGTACGGTGTCGAACTGCAGATACGGATACATCTCGCGGATCTGGTCGATGGCATCACCGGCGCTCATCGATGCGCGCATGTCCTTGAACAGCTGACGGATCTTGTAATCGCGGATGGCCTTGTCACTGAAGAGCTTCCGCTTGGTCAGCTCCGCAAACGTCGTGTCATCGATGATGTCGCGCAGCGGATTGTCGGCGTTGAACTGGTCGGTCATCATAGTGCCTCCATGTGGATGGTGAGTGGATCGATGGTGAAAGCACTAACAAGAAGATCGATGTATGCTCCAGTTGGTGTAAGGGACCGTTTCAATGTAGACACACGAGTGGAAAAAAAGTTACCGGGCACATGCGCTGACGGAATTTTCCTTGATTTTTTCGTGCATCATACTACATAACGTCAGGCCGAGTCCATTTGTTTCACTGATGCGCACTTTTTTTTCCATCGCGCGATCGGGGGCAAATATGGCACATTCATGAGGCGTGTGCCAGTACTGCGCCTCGATATTTCAGTGCATTTCGGCATCCTTGACCGGAACCTGCCCCGAGTGTCGCGATACACGGTTTCCCACGGACGCTGCGCCGTGCCCGGCCTGCGCCTTCAGTCGGCCTCGATCGATGCAGCAAGCTGCGCGGCACTGTCCCATCCCCCACCCGAAAGCCACATCCCCGCTGCCTCTCCCAGGCTGACGCGGGCAAGCCGGTCATCCCCGCCGATCGCGCCATAGACCGCATCGGCCACGCCGCTCCAGCCGGGAAAGTCGTGGGCATCGTCGCAGGTGTTGTGGAACAGGACGACAGCAGCCCCCTCGTGCCGATGCACGGTGTCGAGCAACGCGCGAATGGCATCGAGTGCCGTGTCGGGAGCCATCGCGCGATAGAAGGCGAGCGTGCCGTCCATGACTTGCAGGGGAATCTCGATGAGGGGGATGACGCGGCGCCGCTCGAGATCGTAGGGAAGGAAGGGATGGCAGACACCATTGCGGAAGCCTTCGTGGTCGGCGAATCCGAGCGTGGAATCCACCTGCACGCCAAGGTCTTCATGCATACGCCAGGTGCGCGGGTAGTGAAATCGCAGATAGTGCTGGCGCACAGTGGCAATGTCACGGCCGGAGGCGGCTTCCAGACGGTCGCGTTCGGTGGCAGCGATGTCGGCGTGCACATGGGCATTGAACGAGGGATGCAGTCCCACCTCGTGCCCTGCATCCTTCATGCGTCGCAGAACCTCCTGCAGGTACGAGGTGTGCAGGCTGTAGCGCACGTCATGCCTGTCTGTGACGCCAGCCTTGAAGAACCATGTCGCGTGCACCTCGTGCATGGCCTCGCGATCGAGCAGCCGGGCAAGCGATACGCGGTATGGATCGCGGCTGGGATCGAGGAATCCGGCGAACTCGCCGAGACGGCGCAGCCGGGCACGCAGCGGCTGATCGAGGTCGTCGCGCAGCGCGTATCGCACAACTTCGCGCCAGATGAGTCCCGCAGTGAACTTGCGCACGTAATCGACGTCATGGGTCATGCAGACGGCGCTCGCACGGCCGTTCCAGCGGGGAGCCGTCGGCACGTCGAAGCCCGCTGCATGCAAAAGGTCACGCAGGACGCGGGCGTATTCGGCGACAACGGGACGGTGCAGCTGATGCAGCGTGCCGAGCAGCGAGGCCGACGAGGGGAATCGGTCGAATCCGTCGCGTACACTGCTGCTCCACTCCTCGTGCAGCGAAAGAAAGAAGAACGCGCAGGCGATCAGATCGGTGCCGTCGGGCAGCGCGGCATGGACATCCGCAGCCCCTCGAAACAGAGAAAGAATGCTGCTCCCCGCCACGCAGCATTCCCGCACATGCTCCGGATTGTAGTAGCCTCGCACGAGCAGAAATTTCTGCGCGCCCGGATCGGCGGGTAGGGAAAGCCCGGCAGTACTGTGCTGATCGGTGGATCCGTATGGGGTGGAAGCAGCCTTCGTAGGGACCTCAACCTCCGGTGGGGACCCCCAGCAGACGGTCGGTCCACCATCCGCGCTCGTCGCCCACCGCGCGCGGAAGCCTGCCATCATGCCGAGCATGGTGACGGTGTATCGTGCGGCGCGCTGGAACTCGGGCGCGCAGGTGAGATGCCAGGAAATGACGGGGAGGGATGTCACAACATGGTGATGCGTTCGATCTGATCGATCAGATCGAGACGCACGGAATGACGTCCGCCACCAAAGGGTGTCCCGAGAAATGCATGGATGATTGCCAGCGCATCATCGAGGCGCAGGGTGCCCGCAAGTGTGAGGATGTTCGCATCGTTGTGCTCCCGCGCGTTCAGCGCCGTTGCAGTATCGTGGCAGTGTGCGGCGCGTGCACCGCGCACCTTGTTGGCAGCAATGGCCGATCCGATGCCGGCTCCGTCGATCACGATTGCTGCGTCGGTTCGCCGTGCGGCGGTCAGCACTGCGGCTGCATACGCGTAGATGGGGTAATGCGAGGATTCCTCACCGTGGCAGCCGACATCGACACAGGCGATGCCTTCGCGCTGCAGGGCTTCCTTCACCGCGCGCTTCAGTGCGAGACCGCGATGATCGCATCCCAGCGCCACGATGCGTGGCATGCCTGCTGTGATACGGTCCGGTGACAGTGCAGCTGACGTGCCGGGCGATGCCGCGGTGAGGGGGGCGGCACGTTCGCGCAGGGATACACCCTTTGCCGCGGCAGTGTCACGCGCAAGGGGGGTCAGCAACGCACCGGACGGAAACTCCAGAATAGTCTGTCCGTTTTTCCATGCCGCGAGGACGGCGGCTTCGGTGATGAGCGTGCGCGAGGGCATGCGGGAATGGTGAGGATGAAGGGAAGAGTCAGCTTTCAGCAGTGGGGGGCTGCGCCTGCTCGGGAGGAGGATCGTCCCCACCCCAGTCGATGACATCGACACGCACTTGCAGCAGTCCCGCACGGATCATGTCGAGATGCCGTGCGGCCTCCTGACTCAGGTCTATCACGCGTGTGCGCTTGTGGGGTCCCCGGTCGTTGATGCGGACGATCACGGATTTTCCCGTACTCACTGCCGTGACGCGCACCCAGGTCCCGAACGGAAAATCTCGATGTGCGGCGGTCAGATCGTTATTATCAAATCGCTCACCGCTCGCGGTCCTGCGTCCCTGGAACTTCCGATGGTAGTACGAGGCAACCCCCTCTTCGCTGTGCAGCACGTCGACGGCGGGATAGTGGTCGTCGGTTCCGGCAGCACCGGTCTCTCGTGACGATGAACATCCGGCCAGCGACAGCAGGATGACGAGCGCGGCAAGAGGGGCGATATGGAGGCGAAACTGCTTCATGCGAGTGAACAACGGGCATGGATGCGCCCGCAGGCATTTGATCTCAGAGATACCGTTGCATCTTGCGCTTGCGCAGCTGATCGACGACATCCTTGACATCCTGCGAACGACCGCGCCTGCAGACGAGCAATGCATCATCCGTGTCGATGATCAGGAGATCCTCGACGCCAACTGCAGCAACCACGCGGGAATTCGAGGTCGTAATATGACAATTTTTCACATCCTTCAAAACGATTTCTCCGATTGTCGCATTCCCCTCCTCATCCTTCGGAAAGATGCGGTGCACCTCGTCCCAGCTCCCCAGATCGTTCCATCCGAAGTCTGCTGGGATGACAAAGCGATCCGTCGCCTTCTCCATGACGCCATAATCGATCGAAATGGCCTTCATCTCCCGATAGGCGACTTCCAATGCATGGGGGAATTCAGGGGTGCCGACAGCCTGACGAACGCGATTCATCTCCTCGGCCAGGTCGGGAAGCTGGTCTGCTATGTGACCGAGGATGGTGGTCGCACGCCAGATGAACATGCCGCTGTTCCACAGAAAGTCACCACTTTCAAGGAAGCGACGTGCCGTCGCAAGGTTCGGTTTCTCGGCGAATGTGACGACGGGACGACCACCGTCCTTGACATGCGGCGAGTCGGCATGATCGTCGAACTGGATATAACCGTACCCGGTTTCAGGCCGCGTCGGCCGGATCCCGATGGTGACGAGTCCGCGGCTCTCTTCGGCCACGCGCACGGCCGACAGCAGCGTCTCGTGAAACGAGGCGACGTCGTGGACGAGATGGTCCGCCGGGAGGACGATCATGACGCAATCTTCCACGCGGCTTCGAAGCACCTCGGCACCGAGGGCGATTGCAGGTGCTGTATTGCGACCGGCAGGCTCGACGAGGATATTGTCTGGAGGAATCTGAGGAAGCTGACGACGGATTTCCTCTTCCTGTGCGGCATTGGTCACGATCAACACGCGTTCCTTCGGCACGATCGGATCGAGCCGGTACACGGTGTTCTGAATCATCGTGCCCCTGCCGATGATCTCGAGCAACTGCTTGGGGGAATGCTCGCGGCTGCGCGGCCAGAAACGGGCGCCGACACCACCGGCAATGATCAGTGCGTAGGTATCCATTGCATCAAAAGAAAAGCCCACCCTCCACTTGAAGAGTGGGCATGAACGATGTCCGGCGTGTCAGCCGGCTTGTGCGATCTTGAGTCGATTGACGGCGCGAAGGAGTGCAGCGTCGGCACGTGCCGTGTCGATGTCGCCCTGACGATCCTGCAAACGGCGTTCGGCACGCTTGCGCGCGTCCTCAGCCCGCGCCACGTCGATATCGCGCGCGAATTCAGCCGAATCGGCGAGAATGACGACGCGATTGTGAAACACCTGCGCCACTCCGCCGCTGACGGCGTAGGCGCTGCGCACACCGTCGGTGCCGTCGACATCCAGGCGTCCTGTCTCCAGTTCGGCGAGCATGGGTGCATGATTGTGCAGCACCTGAAAACGTCCTTCGCTGCCGGGACAGGATACCGATATCACTTCGGCATCGAGTACGGTGCGGGTAGGCGTGATGATCTGCAGAACGAAGGGCTGGCTCATGATGCGCGATCGGTCCGTATCAACCGGCAAGTTGCTTGGCACGTTCGAAGGCTTCCTCGATGGTGCCGACGTAGAGGAAGGCATTCTCGGGCAGATGATCGCACTCGCCGTTGAGAATCATCTCAAAGCCCTTGATCGTCTCTTCGATGGGGACGTACTTACCCTTGTGTCCGGTGAACTGCTCGGCAACGAAGAAGGGCTGCGAGAGGAAGCGCTGGATGCGGCGTGCACGCTGCACGACGATCTTGTCTTCATCCGACAGCTCGTCGATACCGAGAATGTTGATCAGATCCTGCAGATCCTTGTAGGATTGCAGCGTGCGCTTGACGCGCTGGGCCACGTCGTAATGGCGCTCGCCGACAATGAGGGGATCGAGGATGCGTGAGGTCGAATCGAGGGGATCCACCGCGGGATAGATGCCGAGTTCGGCAATCTGGCGGCTGAGCACGGTTGTGGCATCGAGATGCGAGAAGGTCGTCGCCGGGGCGGGATCGGTCAAGTCGTCTGCTGGAACGTAGACGGCCTGCACCGATGTGATCGACCCCTTGTTCGTCGACGTGATGCGTTCCTGCATTTCGCCCATTTCCGTCGACAGCGTCGGCTGGTAGCCCACGGCACTCGGCATGCGGCCGAGCAGCGCGGATACTTCCGAACCCGCCTGTGTGAAACGGAAGATGTTGTCGATGAAGAGCAGCACGTCCTTGCCCTCGACATCACGGAAATATTCCGCCATGGTGAGTGCGGTCAACCCGACGCGCTGACGGGCACCGGGGGGCTCGTTCATCTGACCGAACACAAGCACGGTCTTGTCGATGACGCCTGACTCGGTCATTTCCAGGTAGAGGTCATTGCCCTCACGCGTGCGCTCACCCACACCGCCGAAGACGGAATACCCGCCGTGATGCATGGCAATGTTGTGAATGAGCTCCTGAATGATGACGGTCTTGCCGACACCGGCACCGCCGAAGAGACCGGTCTTGCCGCCCTTTGTATAGGGCTCGAGCAGGTCGATGACCTTGATGCCGGTTTCGAACATCTCCTTGCGCGTAGCCAGCGATTCGAATGACGGGGCGTGACGATGAATCGGGAAATGGATGTCGGAGTTGATGGCGCCCTTGCCGTCAATGGCCTGACCGGTGACGTTGATCAGACGACCGAGCGTGGCGGGACCAACTGGCACGCTGATCTGTCCACCTGTGTCGAACACCTCCATCCCTCGCGTCAGTCCGTCGGTCGAGTCCATGGCCACCGTGCGGACACGATCCTCACCGAGATGCTGCTGCACTTCGAGCACGAGTGTGGAAGTATGACCGTCCTCTTCCTTGCGTTCGATGGTGAGCGCACTGAGGATCGGCGGCATCGTGCCACCGGAGAAATCGACATCGACGACCGGTCCGATGACCTGGGCGATGGTTCCTTTGTTCATGCGTCAGAAGACCCGATAATGTGGTGTGAAAGTTCTCAAGTATGGCAACATACCGGTCGGAAATGACAAATCAAAGAGGATGTATCAGGGCCGGTTTCAATAATCGGGCACGAGCACGACGCCCGTCCGCGGGGGAAGCACCAGGTTGAGTCCCCCCTCCCCTGTATAGAAGGACTGCCGCTGCAGCACCGCATGCACGCGGGTGCCATACGCGGTTCCCGGCATGCGGATGACTGCCTCCTGTTCCGTGTCGCTCGCGTTGATCACGATCTGCACGCGATCAGCTCCGGCCTTGCGCATGTACCCATACAGGTGACGCACATCATCAAGCATGGTCGTCTGCAGTTCTCCCTCGCGGAGGGCGAGGTGTTCGCGCCGCAGTGCGATGAGCCGCGTGTAGAACGCATGCATGCTGCTGTCGAAGGCGACCACGCTGTGTGAGGTGTCATCACGCGTGAACGCTGCATTGCTTTCGGGAGTGAAGCGCAGTTCCGGCCAGACCATGGGCTTGCGGCAATCGGGATCATCTCCCCCCCACATGCCGGCTTCATCTCCGTAGAAGATCATCGGAGCACCGACCCAGGTGAATTGGAGCAGAAGGAGCAGACGTTGCGAGGCACGCTCCTCCTCGTTCGGCTTGCGCGAAAGGTAGGAGGGATTCAGCAGCGGTGAGTTCTGCTCCTCGTAGGGATTCTGGTGATTGACGCACATCGAGGCGATGCGGTCGGTTTCATGGTCTCCGATGCGCACGATGTGGCGATCGGCGGCTTCCCCCGTGGGGTCTTCGGAAAGGAGGTTGCTCAGCGTGCCGTCCAGTGCGGTTGGAGTCGAGGCCCGGTTGAGCACCCACCGGGTGCATTCCCGCCCGAAGACATCCTCCTTCACGATGTCAAACGGTGAAGGAACCGGGGGGATCTGTTCGAGCGGTCCGCCAATGACGACGGCGCCGGGATTGATGGATTTGACCAGGTCGACCCAGTCGTCGAGAAATCGGACGGGAAGTTCTCCTGCCAGATCGAGCCGCCATCCGTCGATGCCGTCTTCGGGATTGCCGTCCCCATTGGGATCCATCCATTTGCGTGTGGCCGCGAAGAGATAGTCACGCGCACCGGGTGCGAGACCGAGGCTGTCGGCATGGAGTTCGGGAAATTCCTGGACTCCCCACATCGAACGATAGGAAAATTCGGATTTCGGAGTCTCCGGGCGATCCCATTCGTTGATGGTGAACCAGGAGATGTATGGTGATTTTTCCTGATTGCGGAGCAGATCGCGGAAGGCCCAGAAGTGGACGCTGACGTGTGCGAACTGCAGGTCGAGGACGACTTTGATGCCGCGGGCGTGGAAATCGGCGACGGTCTGGAAAAAGAGGCGGTCGGCAGAGGTGGTGAACCAGGTTGCAGGATCGTCAGGGCGCTCGGTGGCGAGCCCGATGGTGTCGGCATCAACGCGAAGACCGAAATGCCTGTCTACATGATGCCAGCTCGCATGGTCGAACTTGTGTGATGAGCGCGACTCGAAGACGGGACTGAGGATGACGGCTCCCACGCCGAGATCGGCGAGGTAGGGGACGCGCCGCCGGACGCCTTCGAGATCTCCGCCAAACTGCCTGCGGAAGGCGTTGGGATAGAATGATGGGGAAAATGCCGCCTCCTGCGGTGTGAGGATATGCCAGTTTGCAGTCCAAACCGACTTCACCCAGGGATCGCTGGCCTTTTCGAACAGATCGCGTGCACGGGGGTCATTGTGAGGATCTCCGTTGTCGAACCGGTCGATGAGGATCTGGTACCACGTCACTCCCCTGGCCCACTGCGGGGCGGGTGGACGCGGGATCCTTGCTGCAGCTGTCTTCGCGCGCATGTCGACCGGAACCTTCTGATCCGTTCCTTGCGCCTGTCCGATCATCACCCGGCCGAGCAGGAACACAAGAAGAAAGGCTCTGAACGGGATTCTGCGCGGCTTGAGGGTGGTGGGCTGGTTGGGCACGTTGCGGATGACTCGGGACACGGGGCGGATACAGGAATCGAGTATACGGATTTTCCTGGAAAGTGCGTAGATACGAGAGGAACAGGGCATCTGAACTTTTTTTTTGGTTCGTGTAACCACTTCCACGTATCGATTGTCACTCCATCGACTGAATAACGATTGGCGTTCACCGGAGGTGCACCGGTGTCTGTCGATCCACAGACAACCCCCGATCGGAAACGAGAGGGGGTTTGTCTTTTTGTGGTGCAAACGCAGACAGGCGGCCTTTCGGCCGCCTGTCTGCGTTTTGCCAAACAATGAGTGGAGCCTTACTTGCCCAGCGTCATCTTGACGATGCGTGACGAGGTGATGCCCGACACAAGGCCGGTCGCCTCATAGTGTGCCATGTACACGCCGCTCTCCAGTGCCGAGGCATCGAAGGTCACGGTGCGCACACCGGCATCCATCGTCCCCTCCACGAGCGTGGCAACCGTGCGGCCGACAAGGTCGGTCACGACGATCTTCACCGTGCTCTTCTCGGGCACGCTGTACTGCAACGTGGTCGAGGGATTGAAGGGATTCGGATAGTTCTGCGTCATGCCGAAGGTACCGGCGATGGCGTTGTCATCCTGCTTCGGGGTCCAGGTACCGTGCGTGAGCAGGAAATTCACCTTGACGGGCAGCAGGTCGTAGTTGTTCACCACGCCATTGCCGTCTGCATCCATGAAGCAGCCATCGGGCGTCTGCCACGGTGCACCGGCCTGGCCTTCCCACGTGTAGTAGGTCATAGGATTGGTCAGAGCATCTGCGCGATAGCGGGCGGGACCATTGAGCCAGCTGGGACGCAGGTTGGCGTTGAAGATGTACTTGTTCAATGCCGAACGGTCGCCGTAATTGGCGATGCCATCGTTGTTGACGTCACCCGGCCAGACGATGCAGGGCTCCTGTCCCTGGCCAACGAGCAGAATGCCCTTGTCGCCCGGCAGGTAATTGATGTAGTCACCGCAGCTGTTCTGCGTGTTGAACACGACGTTCATCCTGTAATAGCCCGGCTGCAACGTCGGCGGCACAGCGACTTGATAGGTGGCGTTGAGCGTCTGTCCGGGAAGCTTGGTCGCGTTGAAACTGGTCGAATACGCGAGCACGTTGCCGGGCACGGTGTAGAAGTTCACCGTCACCATGAGGGGGAAGCCCATATCGGGGAAGGCCACATTCACGTTCACGTTGATCGTGCCGGGAATGTTCGCATAGGTGACGTCGTTGTTCTCGACGTCAACGAAACGGTAGGTGACCGTGTTTGGTAGGATGTAGCAGGCTTCGTCCGCGCCGCGGTAGGGCACGACACGGGGATCGCCATCAATGTCGTCCGTGATTTCGGTCTGGATCAATCCAGTGAGTGCAACATCATTCTGCGAGGTACCAGCCAGATGCAGATCGCCGTTCAGCATGTCGCGATACGTAACCGGCCGAACGATGCTGTTGGCATTCATCACGCTTGCAGCCTGCAGATTTCCAAGAGTGGTCTGATTTGCTCCATTCCACTGCGCAAGTGTGGCGCCCGAACTGAAATAGACGTTGTAGTCGATGCCGCGGTAGGACGAGGAGTTGTAGTAGTTCGCCGACAGACCGCCGCCATTGTTGGTGAATATATTGTTCTGATAGCGGTGGTACGTGCCGTAGTACGAATACAGCGGTGCACTCAGCGAATACGTGTTGGTCAGGTTGACCGTGTTGAAGTCGATGTTCTGGTAGTTCGAGTAGTAGACGTACATGCCGTAGGCCGTGCTCGCACCACGGTTGATGTGCACGAAGTTGTTGGCGATGCGTCCTTCGTTGCCCGCGGTGGCGGTGCAGTAGTAGATGTACATGCCGTAGTGCGTGCCGGTAGTGCCGGTGACGATCAGACGATTACCGATCACACGCAGCGCATTCTGGCAGTAGGCGATGTAGGTGCCGTAATACATCGTCGTGTTGGTCGAAGTCCACGTATTGCCGATGATCTCCGGAGCGTTCTGGTAGTACATGTACATGCCATAATAGTACATGTCGGAGATGCGGTTGTTGAGGAACTTGGTTCCGTTGTTCAGCGAGGTGGTCGACATGCCGTAGATGTAGGCACCATAGTAGCCCCAGCGCAGGTCGTTGTTCTCGAAACGGTTGTCGTTGTTCGCCGCGTTGTACATGTAGATCGGCGTCGAACCGCTCGATGTGGCGCCGTTCGCGCAGAAGATGTTGTTGTTCTCGACGACGTTGTTCGTTGCACCGCCGAGCAGGGACACGATGCGGCCGTAGGACGCATTTGTACCGGCGATGGTCATATTGCGCACCCGCATCCAGTCAGTGCCGTTCAGCAGCAGCGTATGGTAGGCGGTTGACGAACCGGCTGCCGTGAGCGTCACATCGGCCTTGTTGCCGGATTCGGACTGAAGGGTGATGGTATTGACGGCCGACGCCCCGGGAATCTCATTGAAAGTCACCTGCTCGTTGTAGACACCATTTCGCACGTTGAGCACGACGGGACCACAGATGCCGTTGGCATTCAGGTCCGCTGCCGCAGCTGTGAAGGTCGGATATGTCGGGCTCGTGCCACCGATCGTGAACGTCCCGCTCAGGGCTGCCTTGCGGGTGACGGTCACCGTATCGTTGAACGCCACAGTGTCGGCCTGACCGTTCGGATTCGAGGTCCATGCCTGAATCGTGTACGGAACGCCAGCCGCAAACGTATACCCGGGATGCAGGGTCACAGTCATCTTGCGCGTCGTCGAGTTGAGCGTGTCGAGAAGACCCGTCCAAGGAATCGAAGGCTGCGTGACGCCGTTCAGCTTCCAGTTGATCGTGGCGGAAGTGAGCTGCGAGGTACCGAAGTTCTCCAGCGTCGCAGTGATCGGAAGTGTGCCGGGGCAGAAGTCTTTCGGCGAGAGAATCGACGAGATGCCCGCATCATTCGGAGCGAACGATGCATCATCATAATAGACCGTGCCGGCCCACTGCCGCGGACAGAGGCTGAAGCTGAAGGCCGTGGTGTTCGTTGCCGGGTCGCCCGTGCCGGTTCCGGCACAACGGTTGGTGAGGTCAATGGTCAGGTCGCCGTTTGTAAAGATGAGCGGCGTACCCGAAGACGAATAGCGTGCAGAAATCGTATGATGCGAAATCACGAAGCCCCACTTCGCGTTGGCCAGCATCAGGAAGTTGAGCGTGATCGGGACCTCGACAGGTGTGGTGGTGTTCGTCACGGTCACGTTCGTGCGTCCGAGATGGATCCATCCGGTGTTGACATGCTGCACACCGCCGGGCATGGCCCAGATGTCGACGAGGGTCGTGCCCGTCGACGCGAAGGACGTCCAGAAGCGGTGGACACGGATGGCCCGCTGGGGGGTGATATCGAACGAGAGGAAGGAGTTCGAACTCGTCGACGTATTGGCGGTTAATGGTGGTGTCGTCGTCAGGGATTTGGAACCCTGCGCGACAACGGTGGAAGGAGTCGCAGCAAAAGCCGCGAGGAAAGCAAGCACGCTGAAGATTACGCAGACGTGCATCGGTCCATTGCGCAATGCTCTCATCGTTACCTCCTCAGGTAAGTGAGTGGAAGGGAAAGGAGTTACATCATAAATGCTATGAGGTGCAAGATCATGATCGGTGCAGGGGACGCATGCGTTCCTCACGAACGATGCGGCGACATGAAGGAGTGCCATCCTTGTGCCCTCACGCATCAGAGGGTTGGATGACGTTGCAACATCGTCAATCACGAAACTAATTTCAAGGGCGACAATCGCAAGACAAAAAGTTCCCCCAATAAAATAAAAAAATCGGGCACCGCGATCGCGGTGCCCGACGGCTCATCACTGGCAAAGTTGGCAGCGTCAGGCCGAACGACGCCCCTTCGGGGCATGCACGGGACGTGACGCACCCATGCGGCCGGTCGCACGCAACGCCCAATCAGGCATGGTGTTGTACGCTGCCTGCTGGCGTGCCTCATCCGTCATCGGTCGTTTCTTCGATTTCGGTGCGGGCTGCGCAAACGCTGTCTGATCGTTGCGTACGCCCTTGGGAGCCGAACGCTGATCACCACGACTCGGACGCTCCTCCCGCCTTGAACGCTCCTGGACAGGACGCTCCTCCCGCCTTGAACGCTCCTGGACAGGACGCGCCTCGGGCGTGCTATGCGCATGCACCGTACGTTCCGGACGGGCGCTGCGCTCGGTACGCTGCGTGCGGTCCGCATGCGGACGCTGGCGGTCGGCGTGAGACTCACGACGAGCGCCTCCCTGCGCTGCATGCTGCTGTCGTCCGCGTCCCGGCATGGAACCGCCGTTTCTCGAATCGGACGACCGCTCCGCAAACTCCACGACCGGAATCACCTCATCGAGGCGACCGACGCTTGCTCGCGGAATGCGTTCGCCCATGATCTTCTCGAGCGTGCGCACCATGCCTGTGTCTTCATGGGTCATGAAGGTCCATGCCTGGCCGCTGCGTTCGGCACGACCCGTACGACCGATACGATGGATGTATGCATCCGGTGTATCGGGCATGTCGTAGTTGATCACATGCGAGATGGAATCGACATCGATGCCTCGGGCCGCAATGTCGGTAGCAACCATGATGCGGAAGGTGCCTCGACGGAATCCGTCGAGCGCGGCCTGCCGCTGCCCCTGCGTGCGATTCGCATGCAGATGCGTGACGGCCTTCCCGGATGCAATCAACTGCTTGGCCAGCCGCTCGGCACGATGCTTCGTACGTGTGAAGATGAGCACGGAATCGGTGGTCTCCTTGTCGAGGAGATTGAACACGAGCGCGGTTTTTTGCTGCGAGGGGATCGGATACAACATGTGTGAAACAGTATGCGCCGGTCGTTCGAGATCGATTGTCACGCGATGCGGCGCCTTCAGGGCGCTCGCGGCAAGCTTCTCGATTTCGGGTGGGAAGGTCGCGGAGAACATCAGCGTCTGCCGCTGATCGGGCAGATGGGTGATGATCTCACGGATGGCGGGCATGAAGCCCATGTCGAACATGCGATCTGCTTCATCGATCACAAGCATGCCGACGGAGCCGAGGCGGGCAAAGCCGCTGCCGACATGATCCAGCAGACGACCGGGACAGGCGACGACAATGTCGACACCAGCACGGAGGGCACGAATCTGGGGACCCGGGCCGACACCACCATAGACGGTGGCGCTGCGGAGGGGTGTTCCTGCAGAGAGGGTGCGAATGGTCTGATGAATCTGTTCAGCGAGTTCACGCGTCGGCGTAACGATCAGTGCACGCACACCGGGCGTACGTTTGCCGCGCAGCAGGCTGTTCATCATCGGCAGCACGAACGCGGCGGTCTTTCCCGTGCCGGTCTGTGCGGTTCCGATGAGGTCGCGTCCATCGAGGACGATGGGAATCGCCTGCGTCTGAATCGGTGTGGGTGTCGTCCACCCTGCGCGTTCGATGTTTGAAAGCAGACGCGCGTCGAGTGGGAATTGGTTGAAACTCAAGGAAACTCCTTGTAATGGAAGCCGAAGAAACGGGATATGTGGTGCGGGTCCAAGCAAAGGACGAGGAAGCGACTTCCGGACTTCATCGGGGGTATGCGGGCGGCGGTGCTATTGCAACGGCCGCGGGGTGGGATCCGCGTGTGTGCGGATTTCAAGCAGAGGTAAGGCTAATGAAAAACGCAGTCCACAATGATACGGAACATTATTCCGGAAAGCAAGTGGGGATGCGAATATCCCCCTGTGGGAAAGTGCCAGGCGAGCGACCGGGTTTCAAACGGCGAAGGACGGGCACATGGCCCGTCCTTCGCACAGGATGCACCGGCGCACAACCACCGCGCCGGCAGAGCGATTACTTGCTGAGCGTCATCTTGACGATGCGCGACGAGGTGATGCCGGATGCAAGGCCGGTCGCCTCGTAGCGTGCCATGTACACACCGCTCTCCAGTGCCGAGGCATCGAAGGTCACGGTGCGCACACCGGCATCCATCGTTCCTTCCACGAGCGTGGCGACTGTGCGGCCGACCAGGTCGGTCACAACGATCTTCACCGTGCTCTTCTCGGGCACGCTGTACTGCAGCGTGGTCGAGGGATTGAAGGGATTCGGGTAGTTCTGCGTCATACCGAAGGTGCCGGCGATGATGTTGTCGTCAGCCCTCGGGGTCCAACTGCCATGCGTGCGCAGATAGTTGACCTTGACAGGCAGCAGATCATAGTTGTTCACCATCCCGTTGCCGTCGGCATCCATGTAGCAACCGTCGGGCGTCGACCACGGTGCACCGGCCTGGCCTTCCCACGTGTAGTAGGTCATGGGATTGGTCAGGTAGTCGGCGCGGTAGCGGGCGGGACCGTTGAGCCAGCTGGGACGCATGTTGGCGTCGAAGATGTACTTGTTGAGTGCCGCACGGTCGGCGTAGTTGGCGATGCCGTCGTTGTTGACGTCACCCGGCCAGACGATGCACGGAGTCTGACCCTGACCGACGAGCAGCAGGCCCTTGTCTCCGGGCACGTAGTTGATGTAGTCGCCGCAGGAGTTCTGCGTGTTGAACACGACGTTCATCCGGTAGTAGCCCGGCTGCAGCGTCGGAGGCACGCTGACCTGATAGGTGGCGTTGAGCGTCTGACCAGCAAGCTTGGTCGCATTGAAGCTGGTCGAATAGGCGAGCACGTTGCCGGGAACGGTATAGAAGTTCACCGTCACCATGAGGGGGAAGCCCATGTCGGGGAAGGCCACGTTCACATTCACGTTGATCGTGCCGGGGATGTTCGCGAACGACACATCCTGGTTCTCAGTATCGATGAAGCGATAGGTGACCGTGTTCGGAAGGATGTAGCAGGCTTCATCAGCACCGCGGTAGGGAAGCACGCGCGGATCGTTGTCGATGTCGACGGGAACGTAGGACTGCTGAACACCCGTCAACGCCACATCATTCTGTGATGAACCTGCAAGATGCAGGTCGCCGTTCAGCTGATCCCGGAAAGTGATGATCTTGCTGATCGAATTCAAGTTGAGGTTCGTGCCCGTCTGCAGCGCACCCAGATTGGCATAATTCGCTCCATTCCAATAGGCAAAGGTACCACCCGTATTGAACAGCACATTGTGGTCGAATCCGCGCAGCGTAGTGTTGTAGAAATACATGCAGTACGCAGCGGAGTTCGTATAGAAGATGTTGTTCGTGTAGCGGATGTTCGTACCGTAGTAGGAATACAGCGCGCGTGACGACGTGCCGGTGGCGTGGACATACACCGAGTTGAAATCAACGTTGCCGTTGTTGGAGTAATAGGAATAGAGGCCGTACGCAGTACCGGATCCGCCATGGACCGTGATCATGTTGTTGGTCACGAGTGCTTCATTGCCCGGCGTCGCCGTGAAGTAATAGTAATACAACCCATACTTCGTACCGGAAGTCCCGATCAGGTCAATGCGGTTGCCGGAGACAATCGCCTTGTTCTGCAGGTATCCAGTGTACATGCCGTAGTTGGTGTACGTGTTGTTCGTGCGGATCCAGTTGCCGCGAATTTCAGGCGCGTCGATATACCACATGGCCAGACCCATGTAGTAGAAGTTGTGGAAGCGGTTGTTGATCAGCTTCCAGTTGGCAAGCAGCGTCGTCGTGCCCGAACCATAGATATAGGCAGAGTACCCGCCGTTGAGGATGTCGTTGTTGATGAACTGGTTGTTGTTGTCGCCCGTGTAATAGGAGTAGATGTTGCAGAGATAGTTCGACGTCGAGGTCGTCGGCACGGTCTGGATGGTGTTGCCCTCGAAGATGTTGTCATTCGCAGATGCCTGGAAGGTCACAACGCGGGCGTAGCTGGTGCCGAGTCCCTGGATCGTCATGTTGCGGAAACGGATCCAGTCCGCACCATTGAGCAGCAGCGTGTGAGGGGTGACGCTCGAGGTCGAATTGAAGCTGAGTGTCACGTCGATCTTGTTGCCGGACTCCGACTGGAAGGTGATGGTGTTCACGGCGGAGGCACCGGCGACCTGATTGATCGTCACCTGCTCGGTGTACACACCATTACGCACATTGAAAAGCACAGGGCCGCAGACTCCATTTGCATTCAGATCTGCCACGGCGGCGCTGAACGACGGATAGTTCGGGGCGGCACCACCGATGGTGAATGTACCGGCGATAGCCGACTTGCGGGTCACCTGCACGGAGTCATTCGTATTGCTCGTGTCAGCAACGCCGTTGGGCATCGTCGACCACGCGCGAATCGTGTAGGGAGTGTTGGCGAGGAAGTTGTATCCGGGATGAATCGTCACGTTGGTCTCACGTGTCGTGGAGTTCAGCGTGTCCAGAAGACCTGTCCATGCGAAGGGGGGTTGCACGACACCGTTGAGCGACCAGTTGATCGTTGTGGAGGTGATCTGGTTCGTCCCGAAGTTGCGCAGCTTCACGATGATCGGATAGGTGCCGGGGCAGAAATCCAACGGGGACTCCACCGACTTGACACCGACATCGTTCGGACCGCGCGGGGTCTCGAAGCGCAGTTCCATGAACTGGTTCGCACCACCGCAGGTCGGCGTGTTGATGCCGCCCCAGTTCGAGTTGCCGATGCACGTACGGATGATGTATCCGGGTGATGGGCAGTTCGAGCCGCTGCAGAGCGACACGGGGTTGATCCAGACTTCACCGGAATATCGCGTTCCGCAGACAGACCACACGTTCCCGTTCGTCATCGGGGAGATGTAATCCTGACCATTCTTGATGGCCGCCGCAAATGCGTTGACGATCGTGACGTCGTCGGTCCATTGGCCCGGCAAATCGAAGGTGCCACGGATGAGCACGCGATTGTACAGTCCGGGCTGGAGGCTCGCACGAAACGCGTTCCACGTCGCACACTGGCCGGCAGACGGGGTGACGCCGTTGGTAAAGTTGTCGGTATACACCGCATCCTGAGCCTGCAGCGACGCGAAGGGAAGCGCGAGTGCCACAATCAGAAGCAGTGCTGCGAATGGTCCGGTCAAGCGCGCGGCCGGAGCGCGACGCGTCTTCGATCGATCACGACCGAGGGACCAAGACGGAAGTGCATCGAACATCCGTACTTGTGATCTCATATGTACCTCATGGAAAAGTGGTGGGAGTAGCCGGGTGCAATGACTTGGAGCGTGTTTGAGGTGCGTTCATAACGCTCGTCTGGCAGCAAATCCACATACCACCGGTCGCAACAACCGAAAATGGAATGGCGGCGACACCACATGTCGCAGCATCCATTGATGCATCAGTATTCGAACCCGGCGTGGTGCATGTCGCTAGACGGGATAAAAGAATGATATCGGCCAACATACATGGAAATCAGGTGGATGACAAGTCTCCATCCTTCCCATCCCCCGCCCCCGTTTCCTGCGCCTTGAATGCGGCGTAGTAGGGCTTGCGGCTTCCCTCGTAGCTGTCGATCCGCACCAGCACGCCCTCGAGTTTCCCGTTCACGAGCGGGATCCGCCGGCTGGTCTTCAAGCCGATCGACTTCCGCAATGCGGGGTCGCCCGTGTAGATGTATGCGGTCGTTCCCCTGCACTTCTGCTTGATGAAATCCCCCAGTTCCCCATACAGCTTCTGTACCTCCTCGTATTCTCCGAGACGGATGCCATAGGGAGGATTGGCGAAGAGGATGCCGTTTTCGAAGGATCGGATATGTTGGAATGGGCGGCAGTCGAGCGCTACCGCAGCTCCGTGCGGAAGCCGTGCGAGATTGTCGCCCGCCACCGCAAGCGTGCGCTGCGACATGTCGCTGCCGCTGATGAGTCCTTCGGGCAATGCACGCATCTGCGCATCGGCGTTCGCGCGCACGCGCTGCCAGACCTTCTCATCGTAGTCGGGCAGGGACATGAATCCGAAGCGTTCGCGCAAATACTGCGCGGGGATGCGGCAGTAGGCCATGAGCGCCTCGCAGAGAATCGTACCGGATCCGCACATGCAGTCGAGCAGGGGACGCTCGCCATCCCATTCGCTGATGCGAATGATGGCCGCCGCAAGCGTCTCCTGCATGGGGGCTTCCCCCGCGAGCAGGCGGTACCCGCGCTTGTGGAGGGATTCTCCCGAGGTATCGAGGCTGACGACGGCGACATCCTTCTCGATGTGGAGATTGAATCGGACATCCGGGTCCGCTGTCGACACGCTCGGTCGTCGTCCCTTCGACACGGTGCGGAAGCGGTCTGCGATCCCATCCTTCAGGCACTGTGCCGCGTAGAGGGAATTGGTGAATGCCCTGCTCTGCACGGTGGCGGTGATGGAGAAGGTCTGTTCGAGCGTGAAGATGCGCTCCCATTGGATCATGCGCGCCCGTGCGACAAGATCCTCGGCGCTGGTGCAGGGGAAGTGCGCGAGTGGTGCCAGGACGCGGGAGAGGAGCCGCGCGGAGTAGTTGATCGCGTAGAGTGTGGCGCGGTCGGCCTCGAACGCCACGCCGCGATAGGTGGCGCGGGTGTTGCGGGCGCCGAGTTCGAGGAGCTCCTGTTCGCAGAGTGCCTCCATCCTGCCCGGAGCCTGTGCGAAATAGCGTTCGTTCTTCTGGTAGTCGTACATCGTCGATCCTGTGCTCGTCGGCGCGGAGCCGTGGTGAACAGGCAAGATACGAAACCCGGCACGGCTGGTCACATCCTACAATAATCAGATCATCACGCGGACGGCATGATGCTTGTCGGGGCTTCCTGTCAGTTGTCGCGGATACTCCGGCCCTTCATGATGAGGTCCTGCGTTCCCTTGACAGTTGTTCGTTCCCCGTCGATCTGGATGATCCGCCCCTTGAGTTCAATGTCGCCATTCTTCTTCATGGTGAGCGAGCTCGCGCCGACGTCGAGCGTGATCTGGTCCCGCACCCTGACGATCAGGTCCTTGCCGATGGCGGCGTTCAGGTGCTGGCCCGTCTTCACGGTCATGCCGTCGTTGATGTCGAGCGTTGCGTTTCTGCCGACATCAAGCGTCAGATTCTCCGAGCGCAGCGTGACCGTGTTTCCCGCGGACGCGTCGAGCACGCGCTGCAGGACCTCGATGCGCTGCTCGAGCTTCCTCATCCGATCCTGCAGTTCGGCGAGCTGGCGATCGGACTGTGCATCAGGGAGCGGTGATCCGTGGGTGCGGATGAATATGCCGAAGATGAGTGGCAGTACGAGTGCCTTGAACATGGGGGAACTCCTGGGACGGGGAGGAGGAATGCACGGGGCAGGGATGCCCCGGTGCGCGAGTGGATGCAGGGGCACAGCCGCGCGCCTCAGCGGAAGCTTGCTTCGTAGTGGAGCGGTCCGTCGGGACCGACAGGCAGCCCGATGGTCATCCAGAGGATGAGCAACAGCGCCCATGCGATACCGAAGACAACCGAGTATGGCAGCATCGTGGAGATGATCGTCCCCATGCCGTATCGGTCGTCATACTTTTCGGCAAACGCGACGATGAGTGCGAAGTACGACATCATCGGCGTGATGACATTGGTGATGGAATCGCCGATGCGGAAGACGGCCTGGGTGAGGGATGGGTGGTAGCCGAGCAGCATGAACATGGGAACGAACACCGGCGCCATGAGCGCCCACTTTGCAGACGCCGAACCCATGAACATGTTGATCAGTCCGCTGAACAGAATGAAGGCCAGCATGAGGGGGATGCCCCCGATGCCGAGCGAGCGGAGGAGTTCCGCCCCATCGATCGCCAGGATGAGACCGAGGTTCGAGTACTGGAAGTAGTAGACGAATTGCGCCGCGAAGAAGACAAGCACGATATAGCTGGCCAGATGGCTCATCGAGGAGATCATATGCTTGACGCCCTGCTTGTCGGTGCGGATACTGCCGGTGATCCAACCGAAGACGATGCCGGGTATCAGGAAGAAGACCATGATCGCCGTGATCATGCCGTTGAAGAAGGCAGAATGCAGCATGGACTGCCCCGCGTGCCGCAGGAGACCGTTCTCGGGAATCACGGTTGCGGCAAAAAAGGCAACGACGGCGAGCACCCATACCCCGGACCAGAGTAGTGCCTTCTTTTCGCGTGGGGTGAGATGGTCCATTTCGATGGCAGCCGCATTGCCGGTGTAGGGACCGAGGCGACGCTCGACGAAACGCTCGGTGACGAGGGTGCCGACGATGATGATCATGACCGCGGAGGCGGACATGAAATAGATGTTGGTCGCAGGTGTGATCACGATGTTTGCGTCGATGATCCGCGCCGCACTCTGCGTGAGACCCGCAAGCACGGGATCGACGCCTCCGATGAGGAAGTTCGCACCAAATCCACCACTGACACCTGAAAACGCTGCCGCGAGTCCCGCAATCGGGTGTCTGCCAAGGGCGAGGAATATCACGGCGCCCAGGGGGATGAGCACGACGTAGCCGGCTTCCGATGCGAGATGCGACAACACGCCTGCAGCGACGAGCGATGCGGTGATGAGACGTGCGGGCGCCTTGAGCACGAGCGCACGGATGAGCGCCGTAAGCAATCCCGAACCCTCGGCGATGCCGATGCCGATCATTGCGACGAGCACGAGACCGAGGGGTGGGAATTTCACAAAGTTGTGCTCGACGTTTTCGAACATCCAGCGAATCCCTTCTGCGGTGAGCAGGCTGCGCGCATGGATCGCCTCTCCGGTGCCGGGATGCACTGCGGACGTGCCAAGCCAGGCCGCTACGGCCGACAGCACGACGACAAGCGCTGCAAGGATCGCGAAGATGGTGGCCGGATGCGGCAGGGCGTTGCCGACGGTTTCGACGCGATTCAATGAGCGGGCGAAGAAGGATGCGGGTTTCGTCATGCGGGGGGTGCTCCTCGTATCTCCGTGCGAAATCAACTGGACATGTCATTGAAGATACGGAACATCCCCTTGCGTGAAAACCGCCGCGGACCGGTGCTTCCCACCGTGCGTGGCGCAATCCGTCTTCTGATGAACGCACGTTTTTCCTTGTATCTGTCCGCTCGAACGTTCTACCTTGCGCCAAGCCATTCCCCCTCCTACATACATGGAAGCACCCCGTCATGCGTACTCTCATCGCAGTACTGCTCGTGCTGTCGTCGACGGCTTTCTCACAGGTTCCGCGAACCATCAGTTATCAGGGCATCCTCACGGACGCGCAGGGCACCCTTGTCCCCGATGGGAATCACCAGCTCACCCTTCGCTTCTACGACGCGGCGACGGGTGGCACGATGCTGCACTCGGAAATCCACTCGGTCGTGGTCGTCAATGGTCTGTTCAATGCGATGCTTGGGTCGACGACGCCTCTGCCCGCATCCCTTGCGTTTGACCGGGCCTACTTCCTCGGCGTGAGCGTGAATGGCGGCAATGAACTTGCACCACGCACTGCGCTGACTGCTGTGCCATACGCGCTCAGGGCCGTCGTGGCGGAGGGACTTGCCACGAATGCCACGGGTGCTGTCACGCGCATCAACAACCAGACAGGCGCCCTCACGATTCAGGGTGCGGGTGGCACTACCGTGACGAACAACGGCAACACCTTCACCGTAACCTCGACAGGTTCCGGCGGAACAGGGGTGCAGGGGGTGCAGTCCTCAGACGGCAGTGTGACGGTCACGAATCCGAATGGACCCACCGCCGATCTTGGCATCGCGGCGGGCGCGGTCACGAGCGACAGAGTCGCCGACGGCGCCATCACGGCGGAAAAACTGGCGGCAGGCGCCGTCACAGCGCAGAAGATTACGGCGAATCAGGTTGTCAAGAGCCTGAACAGCCTCAGGGACGATGTCACACTCGTTGCCGGTGCAGGCATTTCCATCACTCCGAATGGGAACAACCTGTTCATCAGTGGTTCAGGCGTGCTGCAACAACTGAAGAACGACGATGGTGCATTGGAGGTTCTCAATGGCCTCGGACCGATCACGACGATCAACCTCAAGGCGGGTGCTGTGCAAACCCAGCATATTGCGGACGGTTCGGTCACCTCTGCGAAACTTGCGTCAGGAGCCATCCCTGCATCGCTCCCTCCGAGCGGTCCGGCCGGTGGCGATCTGACGAGAAACTACCCCAATCCCACGATCGCAGACAATGCGGTAACCTCACGGAAGATCCTTGATGGGACGATCGCCACTCACGATCTTGCCGACAGTGCCGTGACCATCGACAAGATCGGATCCGCGGGAGCAACGGGCGGGCAGGTGATAACCTACAACGGAACGGATGTCGTATGGCAGACTCCGACAGGAGTGAGCGGAACCGGCTCCGCCAATCGCCTCGCATTCTGGGGGAGCAGTACAACGTTGACGAGCGATCCGAATTACTCTGTCACGTCGGGCAGCAGCGGCAAGATTGCTCTGGGATTTCAGTGCACTGCGACGGGCAACAACGGTCTTTCGCTCGGTGCACAATGCGAGGCGAGCGGTTCGAATTCCGTCGCGATCGGGGCCGGGAGCACGGCGAACTCGAATGGAGCATGCGCCATTGGAGTCAATGCAAGTGCGAGCGGTGTTCGCGCGCATGCGATCGGGAACTTCGTGACAGCGTCCAATGGCGGATCCTTCGTCCTTGGTGACGCCAACACGACGAATCTTGCTTCGACAGCCGGCAATCAGATCAGCATGCGCTTCACGGGCGGGTACAGATTCTTCACCAACAGTGCATTCACCACCGGGGTGACCATGGCGGCGAATGTGAGCGGGTGGACGAACATGTGTGACCGCAACCTCAAGGAGCACGTGACATCGATCGACGGCGAAGCCCTTCTCGAGAAACTGCGAATCCTTCCGATCAGTGAGTGGAGCTACCGGAACGCCGATCCGTCCATTCGCTATATCGGTCCCATGGCACAGGACTTCCATGCGGCGTTCCATCTCGGAGGAAGCGACAGCCTCGGCATCAACAGCATCATCGCCGATGGTGTGAACATGGCCGCGGCGAAGGCTCTGGAAGCGCGTACACGCGATCTCCGTAACATTGTCCTGGCGCAGCGGGAGACCATCGGCACCCTGACCGAGGCATTGAGACTCGTCAGCATCAGATTGTCACAGCTTGAGGGGGCGATGTCAATGACGGCGACGACCCCGTGAAGTCGCCATGCGTGCACTGGCCATTGCGTGATCAATGGGTTATGCAACGTCTGTCAATGCAACAGGAGCATTGGTCTGGTGATGCGTGATGCTCCGGCGGTGAGCACGAATGTGTAGTGACCGGCGCGCAGGTGTCGAAGGTCAAGGGAATGGTGGTGGATGTTCTCGAGGGCGCGCTGCTCGGATATGACCAGACGACCGAGGGGGTCGTACAGACGAAGCTGCATCGAGGTGGTTCCGACTGGCGCGTGAACGGTGAACTGGATCTGCGACGACGCAGGTTGCGGCCAGGGGCCGTCGACATGCAGGACGGAGGGAGCCGGCGCGGAAGCTTCCGATGTGAGCTGATCGAGATCGAATCCGCGCATGTATGTGTCGATCCGTTGATGGCGCGTATCCTGCCATGCGACATACACACGCGAACCGGCGACGGCAACCGACGGAAACACCTTCCGACCTGTGGTGTCGAGATTGACACGCTTGACCGCACCGAGCACGCGCCAGTCCTTGTCGTAAACGCACGCGAAGATGTCATACCTGCCTGCAGGTGCGGGAGCGCACCAGACGAGCAGCCGCCTGCCGTCGCCCAGACGCCGGAAGACATAATCGGCCTGTGCATCACAGTGTGCAGGCTGATCGGGTCCGAGGTCGTTGCCCGCGTGCGTGACGTCATGCACACGGACGGCCCCCGTGACGGTATGGCGCTCACGCGAGCCGTCGATCATGTTGAGGCGTTCGACGAAGAGCTGCGATGTGATGGTATTCCGTCGGATGATGTCGACCGTCGCACCCTCCGGTGCGAGCACCTGATCGGAAAGGTCGAGCGAATCGCTGCGCACGGAATCGATCATGATCTGCGGCTGCCTTGTGCCGGACGGAAGATCGATGACGCAGAGGAAACGCTGCAGGTACTGGATGCTCTGCATGTACAATGCGCCCTCCGGTCCCGTGCGCCAGTACAACGAGAGTGCATTGCCGACCGGATGAGACACGCGCGCAAGCACCGGTAGCGTATCGCCCCTCACCCCGCCGTAATAGGGTCCCGGGGGATAGCTGTTTGAATGCAGCTCGCTCACCTTTCGGAGGATTGGATTCCATTGCTGCATCCTGTGCTCGTTCGTGTTCCGATCCAGCCCCGTGGAAGACGACGTGTGCCGTACGTGCGTGGCCAGAAACACAGTGGAGTCATGCAGATACCCGTCCAGAAAAGGAACCTGTCTGCTTGTGAATTCCCCCGGTTCCATGCGACTCTCCATGTAAGCCGAGGTGAGCACGACGCTCGTCGAATCCAGTATGGACGTCCCCACACCGCGCGCGAAGCGGTGTACTGATTCCCCTCCCACCCAGTTGCTGTTGTACATGGTGCTGCGTGTGAGAAGCCCGAACCATGTGGTGTCGTGGAGTCCGAAGAGACAACGGATTTCCGGACCGGGTACTGCGCGCTGCAGCCTCTCCACATTCGCATCAACCCATGCACGCCCGCCATCCCACAACACGAGGGCTTCGCCCCTCGCGTTCATAGAGATCCACGGACGGGTAAACCTCGGTGCGGATGCATCCGAGAGGCGCACCTCCTGTGACCCGGGCAGCGCCTGCTGTGCCTGACTGCTGCAGATCAGCACGAGAAGCATCATCGTGCAGAAACTCATTCCTTTGGTACACATGGCGTCCTCGGTCAGTTGTAGTGGAGACACGTGGATGCGGGAATCATTCCCCCCGTGACACACGCGGTCTCCTGACGTAAGATCACATCCCTCGCTCCTGGCAGGAGGCGTCTGCATGAGTCCTCTCCCGCAGCGCCGAATGACCTCAGTACTTTACCACGACACACTGCATCACGTGAGACAGCTAACGCTGCAGCAGCATGCGCATCACCCGCGTCCCCTTTCTGGTGTCGATACGGCAGAGGTACATGCCGCGTGGAAGGGCAGCGGCATCGAACAGGACGCTGTGTGTGCCTGGTGTCTGGAATCCGTCGACCAGTGTGCGAACCGTGCGTCCCAGTGCATCACTCACAGTGAGCCGCACATCGGTAGGCGAATCGATTCTGTAGGCGATGTGCGTGGACAGAGAGAACGGGTTGGGACTACTGCGAAGGAACTGCACAGGATCGTCGTTGGACGCACAGGACGCAGACAACTGGTCGATCGGCATACCTGTCGTTCCAGCGACCGCGGCAATCGGCAACTGACGCGAACATGGGAGCGGATTCCCCAGGTCGTCGTACGCTGTCGCCATGATGGTTGGGAGGCGCCGCGTGGTCCACGGCGCAACGTGCACGATCCATCTATGGTGCAGTGTGTCACCCGGTTGCACGACCGCGTTGACATCCCTCCGCGCATCGCGAGACGCATCCAAACACGGATCCAGCAACAATCTGGCAGCCGGTTGGATCTGCTGAACATCTCTTCAAACAGCAACGCCAGACCTTGCGATCTGGCGTTGTGTGCGGGAGGAGTTGACGATCTTGATCGCGCGCGCGTCACCTGTGCTGCGGCACCGTCAGCATGTATTCATTGTCGGACTGAATCCTCCCTTCGATCGTCTTGAGCCGCACGAGGAGATCGGTTCTGACCGAGTGGGACATATACCCGAGGCACTTCGGGATATGATGCTGGTACGTGATGCGAATACGATACCGGTCCGGGGGGATGTCCGACTGCACATCAAACACGGCCTCGGACTTCACGGACGTATGTGCCGGGATCTCCAGCAGGTCTGTTTCGTCATAGGCATCCTTCATCCCCATGAAATCATAGTACCGGACAAATACCCGCACGGTGTCACCGCGGGAGTTCACAATGACAGGGATCATGCTTGTGAGAACGGGCGGGGCGCCCTTGAGAACGCAGATCGTCATGTCGCTGCGATTGGAATACTTCATTATTGCGTGCAGGGGTATGGACCCATCATCCCGCCACCACAGCGAGTCGATGGTGATCTGCAACGGAACACCTTGCGCCTGGATGGCGTGAAGTGAATCGCGGTAGGATTGAAGGGCGTCTCGTTCGTGTTCCGTGAACAGTTCCCGCATCAGCGCTGGCACGGACTTACAATTTGAGAGTTCGAAGTCGATCATGCGATCTCCCGCATCAGCATCGATCACCACAGTGTCCTGCACCCGTGGATACCCGAAGTAGGAGACGCTGATGACGACGTTCCCCGGACGGACGCATCGCATGCAATACAGGCCTGCAAAATTTGTGGCCGCACGGCAGGGCGATTGATTCACGAGCATGACAGATGCACCGACCAGCGGTTCACACGACTCCGCATCGCGTACAAATCCGCACACGGTGACACGGGACGAATCCTCTTCCACTCCCTGCCCTCGCACTGTTCCCAGGCACGCAAGGATTGCGAGAACGCCGCTGACGAGCGGTCCGATCGGTCGATGTACGTTCATGCCATGTACATGCGCGACGAACCTAAAAACGATACCCGAAGTTGAATCCGATCGGATACGGACCTTGCCTCGTGTTTTCCTTCAGGACAGGATACTGAAAATAGAACTGGAAGAAGATGGACTTCCCGGACACCTCCCAACCGGCGTGCACCACTGTCCAATTGTTCCCTCCTCCACCCGGTTCACCCCACCCCCCGATTCCGACGCCAACATACGGCGTGGCATTGTCTGAAAGCAGGAGCACACGGAGCTTCGATGACAAGTAAAATATCGCGTAGGTCACATCGACCGCCAGCGGTTTCATGACCGTGACATCGAGTCCCAGGCCTTCCATCCCGAGCTTGACGACAATGGGATGTCTGACTCTGTCCGGCTGCTGCTTCTGTGCATGCACGATGGTGCAGAGGGAAAGCGTCAGCACCCCAGCAAGGGCGATTCCGCATACGAGCATTTTGCAGACTCCGGACATGTTTGTCGTAAGATAGCACAAAGTACGTCAAATCCCACGCAAAAACGCCAGACCTTGCGATCTGGCGTTGGGTGCGGAGAGGGAGGGATTCTCCGTCCTACCTTGTACTACAACGATTTACAGCCGAAAGTACATTTTTCGTACATGGAATCGGAGGGGGTTCTGTGGTCAGCGCTGCGTGGCACTTGTCACCATTCTGACTCGCTCCCTGAGATACTGCCTCAGCGCTGGATCCTCACACCAGACGAAACATCCTCGCCTGCTATGCGCAAGATGGGCAGCATGCACTGCATTGTGGTTTTTGCATTCCTGCAAAAATATTTGTTGACTATTCAGATTTCTTTCTCCAATTTCCCGCTTGGAGCTACCCCATTACTTCCTTGCACCTTCCGCCGTGCGCTCTGCGCGGGCGGAACCGCCGCTGACCCCGCCAAACCCGACGATGACCCGCGCACGACCCGCGTGCGCCCTGCATTGAGCCGATTCCTCCGGATGGGAATACCTTGAGGGATCATGATGCTGATTCTGCGTTCGCCGTGTATTTGACCATATACCTGAGGATTCCATGCGAAATCGCCACCTCGTCGCACCTGCATGCGCCCTGCTTGCCGCGTGCATTCTCCTGCCGCTGGGTTTCGTCTTCGGCACGCCGCTCGTGCCTGAGGAACCTGGCGGGGCACGTGGGCCTCTTGCCCGTGTCCCTGCGGGACAACCCGTCCCTCTGCCCCGCGGATTCTACGAGAACAGAGGCCAGATAGCCGGGGGGACGGACAATGTCGCCGCCGCGGTGCGTTACTACGCCTTCATCGGCACCGCCCGTCTCGCCTGCACCGCCTCGGGCATCAGCATCGCGTTCCTTGCACCGGCGCATGGGGACGGACCCGTGAGCGAGGCCACGGGCATGCCGCTCCCCGGACCCATCGCGACATCGGACCTGCGGACCTATCGCATCGACATGCAGTTTCTCGGTGCGAATCCCACCCCGCGCATCGAGGTGTCCAAGCCGGTCGACACATACCTGAACTACTACCTGCCGCACTGCCCCGACGGCATCACGCACGTCGAGGGATACGGCGAACTGCGCTATCACGACCTGTACCCGAACATCGACCTCGTGCTGCAACCCGGGAGCGACGGCATGAAGTGGGAGTGCATCGTGCGCCCGGGCGGGCGACCCGAGGACATCTGCATCCGCTACGAGGGAGCAGAGCGCATCGAGGAACGTCTCGACGGATCCCTGCGTGTGCACTGGCCGGGCGGGCATATCAACGAGGGGCGTCCGGTGTGCTACCTCGCTGAGGAGAGTGACGATGACACCTTCGTCGGCTCCCGCTCTTGTGTGGCCGGCACGACGCTGCGCTTCGACATCGCCCCCTACGACTCCGCCGCCACGCTCGTCATCGATCCTTGGGCGACGTACTTCGGAGGGAGCCGGCAGGACGTCCCGGCTGCAATCGCATGCGACTCCACGAATGGCGTCGTGTTCGGAGGCCGCACCTACAGCAGGGATTTCCCGGTGCAGAATGCTTGGCAGGACACCCTACCCTCCAGAATCGGGATAAGTGCATTCCTGACACGGCTCGACAGTACCGGTCGTGTGCGCTGGTCCACGTTCTTCGGGGGCAGTAGAGGTGATGACCTGCAGGGCCTCGTAATGGATCCTTCGGGTAGCGTCGTCGTGATTGGAAACGCGTGGAGCACGGATCTCCCGGTGCATAACGGTTTTCAAATGAATTCAAATATTGTCTACGGAAGTAATGATGATTCATGTGATGTGTATCTGGCCAAATTCGACACGGCGGGGGTGCGGAAATGGGCGACCTTCTTCGGCGGTACGCGACGGGAACTGGCCCGGGCGATCGGCGTCGACGGTGTCGGCAACATCGTTGCCTGTGGCGAGACGCGCAGCACGAACCTGCCTGTGTACCGAGCCCAGCAATCGAATATCGCAAGCTCCGGGCTGTTCGACATCTTCTACCTGAAAATGACGTCCGAGGGGCGACTCATCTTCGCGAGCTATTACGGAGGAACCAAGGACGATCAACCCGGGGGCATTGCCGTGCACAGATCCGGATGGTTCGCGCTGACGGGATCGACACACAGTACGGATTTTCCGGTGCTCAACGCACGGCAGCCAGGACTTGTTTCCTGGCAAGGTGCCTTTCAGCTGCGGGTAGACAGCAGCGGTGTGCCGCTCTGGGCAACCTATTACGGTGGTAATTCCAGTACGGGGGGGGGGTGCGCCGCAATCGATGATGACGGCAACATTTTGTTTAATGGAAGCACCGGCAGCACCAATCTGCGGATGAAACGCGCCGAGCAGTGGACCCTCCGCGGGCAGTCCGATTCCTACCTGATGAAATGCACCGCGCAGGGTGAGATCATCTGGGCTACATATTTTGGTGGGAGTAGCGATGATATGGCCCCCGATGGGCTTGCGGTAGATCGTGCGCGTGGTGTTTTTCTTGGAGGAAGCACAAACAGCAGTGACTACCCGGTGCTCAACGCCGCCTACCCGGTACGCATTGATTCGGGACTCTATTCCTTCGATGTTGTCCTGAGCAAGTTTGACAGCGCGGGGGTGCTGCGCTGGTCGACCTACTTCGGGGGGCAGGGGAACGAATCTCCCATGGATATGGCCGTGGATCGAAGCGGTCGGGTCCTCATGTTGATGTCCACAGTGAGCAGAGATGTCCCCACGCTCAACGCCGTCCAGGACAGTCTCGCCGATGGTCTGCTTCTGGGCCCCACATACCAGGGTGACGCATTCATCGCGCAGTTCGATGTCAACGGCTTCATCCCCGTCACGCTCTCCTCCTTCACCGCGCACTGGGGAGAGGTGGG
>JAEYUG010000043.1 GCA_023432805.1 Bacteroidota bacterium
GCTTCGGCCTGCGGCGCTTCGGCCTGCGGCGCTCCGGCCTGCGGCGCTACGGCCTGCGGCGCTACGGCCTGCGGCGCTACGGCCTGCGGCGCTACGGCCTGCGGCGCTACGGCCTGCGGCGCTTGCGGGAGTGGCAGTTCGTCGAGGATGCGCTCCAGGTCGGCCTGCCGCAGCGGTTTGCTCAGGTATCCATTCATGCCGGCAGACAGGCAGCGTTCGCGGTCGCCGAGCATCGCATTGGCGGTCATGGCCACGATACGCGGCTGTGTGATGGCGTTGCCCATTGCGCGGATGCCTTCGGTCGCGGCGAGTCCGTCCATCACCGGCATCTGCACGTCCATCAGCACGAGATCGTACGAGGTTCGCACGACTGCCTCGATCGCCTCCTGGCCGTTGACGGCCACATCGGCCTCCTGGCCGATCTTGCGCAGCATGCCGAGCGTGACCTTGACGTTGATGGGATTGTCTTCCACGACGAGCACGCGCCGCGAGGATGCGGCGGGCGGCGGTGTGGGTGCGGTGAGCGGGGCTTCCGCAGGGAGGATCGGCGTGCTGCAGCGCACACGGATCGTGAAGGTGAAGGTGGAGCCGATGCCCTCGGTACTGTCGACGGTGATATCCCCCTCCATCATCGATACGAGGCGTGCGGCAATCGCGAGGCCGAGTCCCGTGCCCCCGTAGCGACGGGTGGTGGAGCTGTCGACCTGGGTGAAGGACTTGAAGAGGCGGGAGAGTTTTTCGTCGGGGATGCCGATGCCGGTGTCACGCACGCTGCAGCGGAGGGTGAGGTGCCCGTCATCGCGCGCTGCGACGCTGACACCGATGTCGACGCGCCCCCTCTCGGTGAACTTGATGGCGTTGCTCAGGAGGTTGACGAGCACCTGGCGAAGTCGCGTGATGTCGCCGGTCACATGAACCGGAACGTCGTCGTCGATGGTGAGGGAGACGTCGATGCCGCGCGTGCGCGCCTCGTACGAGAGCAGGTCGACGGTATCGCGCACGCAGCGATGCACATCGAAGGGATGGTACTCGATCTCCAGACGGCCACTCTCGATCTTCGAAAAGTCGAGGATGTCGTTGAGAATGGCGAGTAGGTCGATGCCGCTCTGATGGATTGTCTCGGCGAAGTCGCGCTGTTCGTCGCTGAGCGGCGAGGCCAGCAGGAGTTCGGTCATGCCGATCACGGCGTTCATCGGTGTGCGGATCTCATGGCTCATCGTCGCCAGAAACTCGCTTTTGGCGCGTGCCGCCTGCTCGGCAGCGTCGCGTGCCTCGATCAGCGCCCGCTGCGTGCGCTCGCGCTGCACGTCGCGCTCGCGGCGCTCGAGTGCGCGGCCGATGCTCTCGGCAAGCAGCTCCAGAATTTCAAGGGTGGAGAGGAGGAAGGGCTCCGCGCGCGCGGTGGTCGATGCGAAGCTCAGCGTGCCGTACAGGGCACCGTCGACCGTGATCGGCGTGCCGATGTAGGTGCGGAAGCCGTGCGCGACGACAAGCGGGTGTGCTGCGAGCAGGGCGTCGGAGGTGATGTCGTGCCAGGCGACGCTCGCCGAGCGGTGCACCACCTCCGCGCAGAATGTGTCGGCTGTGCGGAGGTCGGCGCCAGCTGCGAGCGCGGTGATGGGTGATTCCACGGCCTCGATCACATACCGGTCGCCCGTGATGCGGCTGATGATGCCCGTCTCCAGATCGAAGATGCGGCAGCCGGTCGCGACGAAGTCCTGCACGAGCGCGACGGACGAGTCGTACGCCGTCGTGTGCAACCGGTGGATCTCGCGCAGGTTCGCGCTGAACTGCGAGACCGAGATCGAGGTGCGCAGCAACTCCTCGTCGAGCCTCTGCTCGGGAGCCGCCGCATCGAGTTCGCGCACGAGCGCATCGACGCGCACAAGCAGCTCGCGCACGGTCTCGTCGCGGTCGATACCGGGACTCTTCTCCAGCTCTTTCGCCAGCAGGGGATGATACGTATGCATCCCTGCATAATACATACCGCGCCATTCAAAAGACAGGGTGAAATGCAAGGAGGCGCGCACCGCGATGCGATGCGCTGCACGGAGAAGGGCGATGGCTACCGCAGAAGCGTCATCATGCGGGTGAGCAGCATGCTGCCGGCACGCAGCCGCACCCAGTAGGTGCCACCTGCGAGACCCGCGGCGTTGACGGTCGTGGCATAGCGGCCGGTGGCGTAGCGACCGCTTGCCAGGGGCAGCACCACGCGACCTGATGCGTCGACGAGGTCAACCTCGATCGTCGTCTCCACCGGCACGTCGAAGCTCACGGTTGCGAGACCCGAAAAAGGATTCGGATGTCCGTTGAGGGCGAACATGGCCGGACGTGCGCCGGGCACGGCTTCCACCCCGACTGTCGCGCAGGTGAGCGTGACGGTGTCGCGGCAGATTTCGGTTCCATTGTCCAGACTGGTCCACTCGACATCGAAGGCACGGTTCTGGCTCTGCTTGTTGACGTAGCAGGCGTGGAAGCCGTTCTGCGTCGACCCCGGGGCGATGCCGTTGGTGGTCGTCGCGAAGCTGGCCTGCGTGGCGGTCGCGGTCTTCGACCAGCCGGTCGGGGCCTCGAGCGTCGTCGGCACGATCACCACGTCGGGTGTGAGCACGCGCAGACGCAGGCCGTTGGTCACCGTCTGCGGCGTGTGGGTATTGGAGAGGGGATGATCCCAGCAGCAGTCCGCACCGGGTACGAGCGTGACCTGCACCTCGTCGCAGCGATCCTCCTGCGGCTGACACTCGAGTGCGAGGGAGTCCCGACCGATCAGCTGGCCGTTGAAGTAGGTTTCCCACTGCACCATCACCGAGGGTGGGGCACCCGCGGCGACGTCAAGACAGAGCTGGAATCCGTCGAGATCGCTGTCGGGTGCAACGCCCGCACCGCTGAAGCGTACCTGCGTCGTGCCGTTGAGCACGGGGGTCCACGGACCGTTCACCGACACGATCGACGCACCGGGCGTCAGCACATTGAAGCGGATCTCGTTGATCGAGGTCTTCGGCGTGTGGCGGTTCCACAGCCGCAGCGTGTGGCAGCACGAGGCGGCATCGCTCACGACGGTGATGCTGTCGCGCTTCGCCGAGAGTTCGCAGCGCAGGGTTACGATGTCTTCGTTGACGAGCACGCCGCCGGACCAGGTCTGCCACTGCGCCTGTACGCCGGTGGATACGCCGCTCAGCACGTCGACGCATACGCCGAGATCATCGAGTGTGGCGCCGGGCGCGAGGGGCGCGCCAGTCGGCGTCCATGTCACGTTTGATTGGCCGGTGACGTTCACCGTCCACGACGCGGGTGCCGTGGGTGTCGGACGGATGGTCACGCCCGGCGAGAGAATCGCGAGCCGCACCTCGTCGGTGGCCCTCTGCGCCGAGTTGCGGTTCCGGATCTTCATCTTGTAGCAACAGTTGTCTTCGCTTTCAACCTCGACCGTGTCACGCTGCTGCGTGGCCGGTGCACAGGTGAGAATCACCTCCTCCGTGCAGATGCTGATGCCTGCGAACATGGTCGTCCATCGCACCCTGAAGTTTGACAGCCCGGTCGGTGGCAGATCGAAGCAGGTCTCCAGACCGGCGAGGGTCGCTCCCGGTGCGAGTCTCACTCCCGTGGTCGGCGCACCAACGAACAGCATCTGTGGATCCACGATGCCGCCGGTCCACCCTGTTGGTGGTTTCGCCGAGCGGAAGGTCACTCCCGGTGTGAGGATCACCATGCGGAGGTCGGCGATTTCTGCACGTCCGCTGTTCAGATTGCGGATCGTCCAGTCGAAGCAGCACGACGTGTCTGCAAGCGGCGACACCTGATCGCAGCGTACCGCGCAGGAGAGCTGCACCTGTCCCGTGCTGACCGATCCCTTCAGGTCATAGGTGCGCCAGACGACGGTGATGGGCGTCGAGGTGTTGTTGAAGCAGGCGGTGAAGCCTGACAGCTGTGTGCCGGGACCGATCCACGCGACCCTGTTGCCGGTGTAGTAGATGCTGTCGGTGGTCACGCGCGAGACGGTCCAATTCGCCGGTGCTCCAGGATAGGTCGGCACGAGTCGCACATCGGAGCCGGGTGTCGTCACGGCAAACGTGACGGCCGTGATCGTCGACGCGCCGCTGTGGCGGTTCTTGATGGTGAAATTGAAACAGCAGTCCGTACCTCCCGTCACCGTGACACTGTCGGGCAGTGGCACCTGTGCGAAAAGGGGAAGGGTGGACAGCACGAATGCGCACGCGGTCGTGAGCATTCGCAACAAGCGTGGGAACGACATGATGCCTCCTGGATGATGCAGCGGCCCCGCGCTCAGTGCGCGGTCGTGGCCGTTTGATCAGATGTATGTGGTGTGGTAATTCCCCAAACATACGGAATGGCGGCGGATTCCTCATCCGTCGCCATTCGCTTTTTTTTCGGGCCCGGCTTCCCCCGGGTGTGTCGGTGCGCCCGGGGGGGTCCCTACACGAGCATGATCAGGAGGAAGACGAGGTAGAACACACCCGTCACGATTGCCGCCACCCCGAGGTTCTTTCCTAATTGAAGCAGGGGGATGGGATGTTCGGCGAAGCCGTAGCGCGCGGCGATGCCTCCTGCGAACAGCAGGATGCCCGCGTACCCGAGCGAACCGGCAGTCAGGGGGGAAGCCCCCGCAACGAGTGCGAGGACGGGTGCCGCGAAGGTCACGAGCACGCCCGTGAGTGCGGTCGCATCGTAGAGTCGCATGCCGCGCTCGAGCGGTGTGCGTGCCGGCGGTGCCCCGGTTTGCGGTGCCCCGGTTCGTGGCATGTGCGCATCCTTGATGCGCTCGTGGGACGCTTCCGCTGGAGGGGTCATGCGAAGGGGATGGGTGCGTGGACGGAGTGGACGCCGGATGTTGCGTGCGGATCTTCCTCCACATGACGCAGCTCGCTTCCGAACATGCTGTGGGGAATGATGAACACGATGAAGGTCACGACGGCGGCGATCACCACGGCCCAGCGACGGCCGGGATGCTGCTTGAGCTTGCCGATCTCCCAGACGAACATCGAGGCGATCAGCCAGGCGATGAAGGCGATGAGGGTCTTGTTGTCGGTCAGGTCGGTGCCGAAGGGGAAGCCGGTCCAGTACGCGTCGAAGGCGTACTTCTGCACGAGGGGACCGAAGATCATGCCGCCGAGGAGCATGAGTCCCGTAGCCCAGAACGTCAGCATGCGGGGGTGTCCGTGTGCAGACAGCGCCTCGATGCCGGCGCGCGTGGAGAAGAGCATGGCGAGGAAGATGAAGATGATGTGGGGGATCAGCACGGCGGGCGGGACCGCGCCCTTGAAGCGTGTGACCACCGGGTCGCCGCTTTCCGGGATGGAGAGAGTGGCGCCCTGCGTGGTGAGTTCGACGCGGTACTGCACCTTGCCTGCGGGGGGCTGATGGGGGATGGCGCCGACGAGCTTGTCGCCGTCGCGCTGCATCACCTCGCGTTGCCATTCGTCATGCGAGTGGAGGCGCCGCCAGACGAGCACGCCGCGGATCAGGGGATTCGGAGCGGTGATTTCGACGGGCATGTCGCCGTCACCACCGTGCGAACGCAGGAGTTCCCACGTGATGTCGGTGGTCAAGAATGTGGCGTGTCCGTCAATCGGGTGGGTAGGCCCCGTCTTGCGTTGATAGTAGGCCGAGCCGAGCGTGATGAGGAGGGCGAGGGTCCAGAGTGCGATGCTGCGTATCATGTGCTGCTCCGTCTGCGTGGTGCGGTGAGCAAAGACCGAATCGACAAATGTACACATGCAATCGCTATATTCGCAGACCACGTTCACGCGCATACCACGGAGTACATATGACCATCAACGATCTGCTCACCACCGCCATCAATCACGAAGTCTCCTCGCAGAAGCTGTATGCCGAACTGCAGGCCGTCGTCGGCGATCCCGCCGCAGTCGCATTTCTCGGCGAACTGGTCGAGGAGGAAAAGCATCACGAGGAGCTGCTCTTGAACGTGCGCGATCTGGAACTGTACGACGGATCGATCGCCGTCTCCGACGCCATCGTGGCGCAGGAGGTCGAGGCCTCGCACGGCACCGCGCCGGTCGCCGTCACCGCCGACAGCTCGATCGAAGACGTGCTCGAGCTGGCGCTGCGTCGCGAGCATCGCGCCCAGCAGCTGTTTCTGCGCCTGGCAGCAACGGACGTGCATCCCGAATTGAAGGAGCTGTTCGAGAAGCTCGCGGTCGAGGAGATGCAGCACCATCATCAGATCCAGAAGAAGTTCGCGATGCACACCGGCACGATGGGTTACGAGATGTAGTCGTGGACGCCGCAGCGGCCGCGGGCCGGCATCCGACAAAGGACGAGATCGTCCGGAACTGGCTGCCCCGGTACACCGGGATGCGGCTCGAGGAGTTCGGGGAGTGGATTCTGCTGACGAATTTCCAGAGCTACCTCGAGCAGTTCGCCATCTGGCATGATGTGCCGGTGTCGGGCCTCGGACTGCCGATGCCCAGCGCCACGGCCGACGGCATCACGATCATCAACTACGGCATGGGAAGTTCGAACGCCGCGACGGTGATGGATCTGCTCACCGCGGTGGATCCCCACGGCGTGCTCTTTCTCGGCAAGTGCGGTGGGGTGAAGAAGAGCACGCAGGTCGGCGACTTCATTCTCCCGATCGGTGCGATTCGCGGCGAGGGCACGGCGTCGGCGTACATGCCGCCGGAGGTGCCCGCGCTTCCCTCGTTCAAGATGCATCAGCTGGTGGCGGGCGTGATCGCCGATCACGACCTGGAGGTGCGCACCGGCGTGATCTACACGACGAACCGTCGGGTGTGGGAGTTCGACGACGCGTTCCGCACCTATCTGCGCACCGTGCGCGCCATCGGCGTCGACATGGAGACGGCGACGATCTTCGTCGTCGGGCACGCCAACCGGATTCCCCGCGGCGCCCTGCTGCTCGTCAGCGACGTGCCGATGCTACCCGAGGGCGTGAAGACCGAGGCGAGCGACCGCGAAGTCAACCGCGCCTTCGCCGAGCGCCACCTCCGCATCGGCATCGAATCCATCCGCCACATCCGCGACTCCGGCGGCCGCGTCAAGCACTTCCAGCACGAGTAGGGAACAGGGAAAAGCGCCACCATTAGAGCGGCGCTTCCCTTCCACACGAGGAGCAACAGGCGCAGACCAGCACGCAGATCGACGCACGCATCGTCGACGAGAAGAAGCGTGCGACCACCGACCTGCTGCCGGCGATCGGGAAGGAGTAGAGGGAGTGGATCGAAGCGCTGAAAACCATCGAGGCGCAGCAAGTGTTATGCGGAGATTAGTCGTTATACGTTGCGCTCACATCGTGAATTGTACTACCAAGGAGGCTTCAATGGCGACATGCCCATTATGCTCGAGGGAACTGAGTTTCTCAGTCAAGCCGTTGTTTGGAGGAAAGACATCCGGCGGTGAACAGATCTGCAGGATGTGTATGATGGAGTTGAACAACATCGACGTGAACATGGCGACTTTCACGAAGCGATACACGGCTTCTGCGCTGAGGCAAGCATTGGACGGAGCTACCGATCGCTTGCCAACCAACTCGTCGCAGGAGGGCGTCGACGTTGTGTCGAATCCTGATCATGACGTCGAGATCAGCCGTTGGCGCGTGGAGGAAGTTCAGGTGCATTTCAATCTTGCGCGAAGTGCCGAGAGCAACGGACGATACGACGAAGCTCGCGCACATTACTTCCGCTTTGTCGAGTCAATGAAGCAGTTCAACGAGGCTAATGAGAAGAGGTTCGATGAGCTGCACCAGGCGGCGCAGTTTGAATATTCGACGTTTGCGATCGAACGAGATCCGTTGTACAAGGATCTCTGTAACGCGATCCTGCCGGTGCTACGCGAACACGGCCGGATCCTTCAGAAGAACATCTATCCGCTATTGAATCAGTACTCACGCGAGGATGTGGCGTACGCGCTCTACTTCGCGGATAAAGCCGGGGTGCTGAAACGGGTCAAGCAGGGGAACACGTACGAGCTGTCGAGCCCGGAGGCCATCTGAGGTCCATTTGATTGACGGCTATGTGATATTCTATAGCGGACGTTTGACATGGGAAGGGTCGGAGTATTTGGACTCCGTCAGAGATGGTAGGATCTGGTCGAAGGTGAAATCGGAGGTCGCTGAGAAGGTCGGTTCGGTTTCCTTCGAGGTTGCCAAGGAACTTGCTGCTGCATTTGCGAAGCAGCAGCTGCTTCCAGGTTCCTGACGCGCATTCGGAGTTGAGTTGTGATCGTTGCCGGTGAAGCGCTCGGGTGCATCTCCGATACTTCCTTGGTGATGCTCAAGTGATTCGCCGCTGTCCCTCCATGCCGTATGCAGCTCCATCGCTCAAACAGTGATGTTCGGAATGGCGATGAGGTCAGAACATTGCGCCTCAGAGCATTTCCTTCATAGCCCGCTTTACGATTTCGTCGCACTCTGCTACCGAGTGTCGTGTCGTCTGCCACCGATCTCCCGTGTGTTCTGAGACAACGACCTCATCATCTTCCCTCCGCACGATGATTCGGTCATTCGGGCCATTGTGAACCGGCTCGTTCAGTCTTGCACGATTGAGCTTCTCGAGAAGAGGACCCTTCTCATCTCCAAAGACACAGATCTCTTTCTGCTCAGAAAGTGACTGCAGCGTGAGAACATAGTGGATTCCCCTTCGGAATGTAAGCATCGGTACGTCAACCATGGTTCCTCCGGTCGATCTGATGTTGGGTTCTGGAGAACGTACTTCGAATTGAAAATAAGTAATATCGCCGCTTGGTGTTCTCAGATCGCCAGCGTAACGAGAGTGCGTCGAGAGTATAGGCTATCGGCACCGCCCATAAACGAGCGTTTTCAATTTGGCCATCCGATCAATCGGCACCGAGCTCCTGCCGGATGTGCAGCGCTACATCACGCTGGCCACCCTCGGGCAGCGCACCCCGCAGGAGATCTCCGAGCAGATCAGCAAGCGGTTCGACGTGGCGCAGCGCAAGGCGGACACGATCGTGCGCACCGAGATCAAGCGGCAGCAGAACCGCGGCTCGGAGATGATGATCCAACGCACCATTCCGCAGGCGCAGGAGATCGGCCTCCGCATGGAGCGGCTCTGGATCCACTCCTCCGGCCGCCAGGACGAGGGAAGCGCCAAGGGGAAGCACCGTGTGCGGTACGAACCGCGGCCGCACCACAAGGCCATGCACGGCGTCGGCGTCGACGCGTCGATGAAGTTCACGCTGCGGAATGCCGAGACAGGCGAGACGTGGTTCGTCGACGGTCCCCACGATACGGCGCTGCCGGCAGGGGAGGTTGTGAACTGCTACTGCGATCGGGTGCTGCGGATCTCCCGGGAGAGCATTGCCCTCCTCAACGAGGAGCGGGTGAAGGCCGACCGTCTCCGAAGGGAGAGATCGGTGTCTGTATAATGCAGGTATGCAGATTCACCCTTGCGTCGGGTGGTGGCTATGCATATCTTCGGATTACTCCATCTGAAACTCCTGCATTCAAGGCAGCCGCATGTGTACATGGCCATAGTGCTCAGGATTGTCGCTCACATCGATGAGTTGACACAACCGAACAATCCAAACAACGCTCGGAGGAGCATCATGGTACGCATATCAAGCGCATTCGTCTTGGTGGCACTGTTTGTCGGGAACTCCGGTCTCGCGTTTGCTCAATCAGAGACCATACAGGAGGAAGCGTCTCAGGGTAGAGTCCAGGTGACCGCAACGTTTGGTCTTCTGGAGTTGGCGGCTGTTGGGATTTCCCTACGCGCCTCGGAACAATGGTCCTTCGGCGCGAGATTGAATCTCATGATACCGGCGAAACGGAGTTGGATATTCGACAATCCTCCGGCGATGGGATACGCTGTGCACGGCACTTACAACTGGAACGACTCTTGGCTGAATTCTGTAACGGCCGAGGCTACGATGCATTTCATGGCGGCCGGAGGTGCGCGTCCTAGAGAGGTTGGTTGGTGGCCACCCCGTCGCATTGAGCCCGGGGAAACCTGGTATCAGGCACCACGGCCTTGGGCGGTTTCAATCCACGTTGGTCGTACGGCCTCTACACCTGGCCTGAACTTCGTCTGGGGCGCGGGGGTGTCCTATGGCAGGAGAGGATCGGATGAGCTTATCGCACCGGCATTGAGGGTCGGGATCTCGTACGGATTCTAACCACCAGCTGGCGGTGGTAAAGGCGCGTCCATGTGGCGCGCCTTTCGTTTGCACCTGTGTGGGATCGACTCGTCGAGCCCTCGTCGAGCATTCACCGAGCCCTCGACGAATCCGCTTGCATCCGTCGATCAGGGGTGTGATCTTGGTGCATCAGATGAGCGCTGCAGGGCATTGCAGCGGGGCGGTGAAATCCACCTCGAGGTACACGAAATCGGCCGAGTTGTTCCCCTGTTGTTCCCTGAGCCTGCAAAAATCCCCGTAACCTAAAAAGGGACAATAGGTTAAGGAATCGTCAAGCACTTCCAGCACGAGTAATTTCCGAAGAAGGGAGACGGCGCAATGGCGTCCCTCTTCATGAGGTGAAGATTGCTTCTTTCTGTGCTAGAGTCGAACGTCGAACCCGATGATCAGACCGAGATATTCCGGGTTCCTCTCGTCGAACATGAAGTCGAAGGCAGCATTCACGGCCAGGTCGGATGAGAGGAAGTATCTGCATCCCAGCACTCCCTGAAGCATGAACCTGTCACGTGGCGTCGTTTCCTGCCTGCGGGGGACCTCGTAGAAGTCGAAGGTGAACGTTCGATATTGATACCCGACGCGTATACCGATGTAGGGATCGTATACCTGCGAAGGTGTCAGGTGCAGCGATCCGGTGAGGAGGACGTTCAATTGCCAAGAAGAGAGATCGAAGTAGGGGTAGTCGATCTCGTTCCTGGAATCGTACTGCACGAGCAAGCCCATGCCCACGAGATCCAGGAGGGGAGTTTCCGCGCCGATCCCGCACCCCAACGACGGATAACCTCCCATCAGGTTGAACGAGGGACCTGCAAGTATCCGTGCTCCGGCGAACTGAGCCTGTGTGTTGACGACGGTGCCCAGAAGGATCGTGATGACGGCCAGACTGTGAATGGCGAGTGATCGCATGGAGACCTCGTTCTATTAAAGGCGGTAGTTCAAACCGAAGGCATACCCGTAGTTGCCAAAGAACCGGGCTCCTCCAAGTCGGTGCTCAAAGTGTACGCGCACTGCCAGATCCTTCCAGAAGTAATAGCGGAAGGACCACAGTCCGCTGAAGGTGATGCCCGCATCGGTTCTGCCGATATCTCGGTTCGCCCGGCCACCCGGGGAGTCGTCGGCTGCGAAGACAAGTCCAAGTCCGAGTGCCGCCCCCACGAATAACTGTGCATCCTCGCCCGAGACAACCTTGTACATCCCGGCGACCTGCGGTGTGACCACCGTCCATCCCTGGTTCTCCACTGTGGGGATGTACCAGGCGGCCCTGAAATGTACTCCGAGATGGAATTGCTCTCCCAGTGGAATGTCGGTCATAAGGCTCAATCCGTTGAACGTCTCCCGGCGGAGATGGTCTGCGACGAGGCCGATGCTGATCGAACGTGCTGAATCCATCACCATGACGAATGGACTGCCGGGCGATGACAATGGCATGGCACCGACATGGTACGGTGCTGGTGCGAAGACACCGACTTCCAGATCCATGTATGTGGCCCCTGTTTCTTCGATGGTCCGAACCTCCAGGTGTATGTCCGGGATGGGACCGAAACTACTCGAATCCGACGTGGAAAGATTCGGCTGTCGCAGCGCACTGGCAGATAAAGGCACCTTGACTGTCGCGTCATCGAGGATATCCACGTTGGAAGGCTCCTCTCTATTCGAAGAGCCCTGTACGATGTTAGAAGCGGACCCAGTACGGCCTGTTGCGGAACCTCCGGTGACTTCGGCGGTGCCGAGCAACTCCCTGAGCGCCGGTAGCACCTGTGTCACACCCGCTGCAAGTGCGATGCCCCCCATGCATACCAGAACCAGTATCATGGCTCTGGCGTGCATCATCCTTCTCCGACGTGCGCGGGAAACTGAGGCTGGAGACAGCAGTGCAGATAGTTGTGCGCTGTCAAGGAGTGGCGGTTGCAAGCTGGCATTGCGAAAAAGATCGTCGAGACTTCTCCGTGTCATGGTTCAGTCCTCCGCAAGCAGTTTCTGTTCCGCGATGGTGAATCGTGCAACCGCCGCCGGTTGCGATACATGAGAGGGATATTCAGGATCGTGCACGCCCAGCAACTGTGCGAGTCGATGCCGACCTCGCTGAATGCGTGATTTCACAGTATTCGGCGATGACTTCTGGAGGCGGGCAACCTCATCGATGGAGAGACCGGCGAGCGCATGCAGGGAGATGGCCTCGCGTTGTGCGAACGGGAGTCGATCGATCGCGCGGTGCAGAATCATGATGTCTGCATGCTGATCCGGTGTCGGCCCGGCTGTGCTGGCTGTCGTCTCCGCATGTTCAGTCATGGGTGCGAACAAACGCCTTCTCCATCGGTTGCGCGTCACCCTCCGTCGTACAATGGTGAAGAGATAGAAGAGGAATGCATCGGGATCGCGCAGCGTGTCGAACTGCTCGTAGGCGATCAGGACTGTGTCACTGAAAACATCTCTCGCATCCTCATCATCACGCGTCATCGACCGGATGTAGCGCGTCACGCGCATCTGCGATCGCGCGAGCAGATCCAGAAATGCTGCATGCCTTTCATTCATGCGAGTCGGCGCCGTATGGGTATGGAAGGTCCCCTGACCTTGTATGTGGTGCAGGGAAGCGGGTATGATAAGAGAGTGCCTTCAGGGTTGAAAACGGGTGCATCTCCTCTAGGCGGGAGGGCTCCCCGGGGTGTGGCGGATGACGCGGATGTGCTCGGTGGTGATGAAGGCGCCGCAGCGGGCGTGATCGATCAGGTCGTCGATTACGGGGATGAAGCTCTCGATGCGCTCGTCGGCATCGACGATTTCCACGATCATCGGGAGGTCCTCAGACAGGCGCAGGAGGCGCGCGGTGTGAATCACACTCGCAGCTCCGAATCCCTCGACCCCGCGCAGCACTGTCGCACCGGCAAGGCCGCGTGCACGGGCTTCCTCGACGATGACTTCGTAGAGGGGACGGTGGTTCAGCCTGTCGGACTCTCCGAAGAAGATGCGCAGCAGCGTTCCCTGCTCATCACGTCTCATGACATCCTCCGTCAAACGCGTGCGGCACGCCGCGCGCAGTACATCAGATCAGTTTTCCGAGCAGCATGCCGCACCACGCCGCCACGACGCATCCGGCGGCGCTCAGCACGACGTTGAGTCCCCCGGCGAGAAGACGTCCGGCGGAGAGAAGCTGCACCGTTTCATAGCTGAAGGTGGAAAAGGTCGTGAATCCCCCGAGCACGCCGATGGTCAGAAAGATGCGGAGCGCGGGTGCAACGAGGAAGCGGTCTTCGAACACGGCCATGAGCAGGCCGATGAGCAGGCTGCCGAGCAGGTTCACCACGAGTGTGCCGTGCGGGAAATTCTCGCCGGCGATGCGGTAGACGAGTCCCGACAGTCCGTAGCGACATGCGGCACCCAGCCCGCCTCCGAGAAAGACCAGTGCCACGCGTGTCATGCGACCATCATGCGATAAGCTTCCATCTGTACGTGAACAAGGTACAGGTTCTCCGGCTCGTGGTAAAGGGACGCTGGTCGCGTCGATATCGGTATGTGATTATCGCACAATCGCAATTGTCTGTGCGGCAGCAGGATGAGAAAGGGGAACGATACGGTAGACGCCCGACGGCAGGGTGGCGACGGAAAAGGTTCGGACTGATTGCCCGGCAGGGATCTGCAGATCGGCGGACGTGAGCACGCGGCGACCTGCCATGTCGTAGAGCTCGAAAACGAGCGGGACCAGCATGCTGCCGTCGATGCGCGTGAGCGTCACGTTGTCGTGGGCGGGATTCGGTGATGCGGTGAAGGTCGATGCATCCGGAGCGTGCGGTGGTGATTCCGCAGCGAGTACTGCATCGTCGAGTACAAGCAATCGGCCGTCGATGAGGAGCACGTAGAGCTTTCCGCCAATGGATTGTATTGCTGTGACGGTCTTGTCCCAGATGATTTTTGCCTTGGTCCATGGATGGTAGACCACGACAAGCTTGCCATGGAAGCGATTCTCGTCAATACCTGTCCGCAACACCATGTAGTAGACGGAATCACTGATCCTCGCCACTGTGAAGGCCGACGATATCGCTTGCAGCTGTTTCCATGTGACTCCTCCGTCGCTTGTCACATAAGATCCGGAGTCGATCAGAATCGTTGGGGGTCCGGGAATCCAGGATGACCCTATGATGATCCCGTGCTTCGAATCCCAGAACTCGCAAAAGCCCGCAACTAGAGGCTTCCGGCTCCAATGTCCGGTCCAGGTTCGGCCGCGATCTTCCGAATATTCGAATGTGGATTCTGGAGTGTAGGATGTGTTGAATGCACCTCTGAACCGTCCCCAGCGATTCGTATCCATCGGGACGATCGTCTCAAGGGATGGAGTTTTCGGAGGTTGGTAGGCATTTGTTTCCCACTGCTGCCCGCCATTCGAGGTCCAGCAGATCACATCCTCGTACGAGTACCCCTCTCGTGGGTTGTTGGTCCACATCCTTCGTCCGTGGAACAGAATGCAACGTGTAGCCAGCGGGTACACGTCGTATCGCATGAATACGATGCCAGTTGGGATCTCCTTCGGTGGCTGATACATGGAGACCGAGTCAAACGGTAGTGTCACGGGTTCCCAGGTTCTGCCGGCATTGAATGTTTGATACAGCTTCCCCCGATTCTGCTCAGTAGCAGGGAACGCCCAGAGAATTCCGTAGTCTCTCGAACTGAAGCGGATCTCTCTGATCTCCCGTGTCGGAAAGGGTGAGGTGTAGGTGTTCCAGGACACCCCGGCATTGGTGGTGTGAAAAATCGTGCCCCTCAGGCCAGTCACCCAACCGTGGTTTTCATCGACGAACTGCAAGCGAAAGCAGGTTGTATCCGCGAATGGCAGCGGGATCTCGCGCAACTGGGCTGACGAATGATTCCCCAGCGCGATCCAGAGTGCAAACAGCAATGCTCGTTTCATGTGACGTCGTCGAGTTGGATGTTGATGGATCGCATGACGACACTCCTGATGTCTGGGAGGAGGGAGAATTGCAGAATTTACGCTACGCATATCGGAAATGAAAGGAGGACGGACGCCCGCGTGCGTCATGATGGATGTTCTAAACGGTCGGTTGACGCCCTCGTCCACCAACCGTTCGGTTTGCGCGACGTTCCCCCGTCGGCGTGCGAGGGTATAGCGCGCGTCATGTCGGTTGATAGTGGTACCGCGCCATGAGAAAATCGATGCGCTCGGAAGTGACCCGATACACGAGTCGATGCTCTTCTGTGATGCGGCGCGACCAGCATCCGGTAAGCTCGAAGCGCAATGCCTCGGGTTTACCCGGACCCGAGAAGGGATCATGCATCACTGCCTCGACGAGCGAGAGGATGCGCAGTGCCGTCCGACGATCCGTCTCCGTCCAGTGGCGAAGGTCCTCGCGAAATTCCCTTTGAAACACTGCGACGCGGTCACCAGTCCGGTGCGCGCGCGGTGTGCGACTACGCGGGGTCATCGTCGGTGAGTTTCAGCTGCCTGCGCAGTTCCTCCGGGGTCGAGGTTCGGCCGCCGCCCTTGCCCGCGCGATCCAGTGCCCTGAACAGGCGTGCCGCGTTGGCAGGGGAGCGCAGCAGATGCGCTGTTTCGAGCAGTCCCTCGAGTTCCGCGCGGGAGATCAGGGCAACATCCTCCGCATCCCGCCGACTGATGACAACCACCTCGCGGTGCTCGGCAACACGATCGCACAACGTGGAGAGATGTGCGCGTGCGTACGTGTATGTGAACTTTTCCGACATCGATGCTCCATGCATTATCTGTACAGGAACAATGTACAGGTTCTCAGGCACGCGTTCAAGGACTGTCGGAGCGCACTTCAGCAATCGGCGCAGTGGATGCTGCATCGAAGTCGTGGAAGCTCATGCCGGGTCTCGGTTGCGGGTTCACATGACGTAGGCGATGGCGAGGCGGAAGTCGCTGGATGACACGCTGCCGTTGCCGCCGACATAGTAGGTGCGGAGACCACCGCGAATGCGGACTCCCCAGAGGTTGAAGAAGATGCCGGCGCCGATGGATCCCCCGAGGCCGCTGCTGCTCCATTGGTGTATGGTCGTCGTGCTGGCTGTGGCGGATTGCTCGTAGACCTTCACGCTCTGGTCGAAGTTGTAGTACCCGACCGATGCCTTGCCATAAAGACCGAAGAATCCGATGATGAACTGTTCGAACATCGTGCCGATCCAGACACTGTTGCCACGCACCGATTTGTCTTCCAGATAGGCGCGTTCATTGGGACCGAAACTCCGCAAGGAGTAGTCGGAGGTCCGCACGGCTGGGTGAAATTCCATCCCCGCGAACACCCAGATCAAGTTCCCGTGCAGGTGCATCCCGAATTCAACCGACGGGGAGGCGAAGCTGTGCGAGTACATGGATGAACTCGTCACGATCGACGATCCGGGAAACAGCTGGAGCGGAAAGCTTCCCTCGCCGGTGAGACGCGGGATGTCGTACAGGCCCTCGAGACTGAGGCCGAGTTCCATGTAGTACATGCGTGGGGCGGGATCGGCTGCATCCTGCGCGGGGAGGCGATGGGTGGCGCAGGCGAGGACGACGAGTACGAGGAGGCAAGACAGACGGAAGCCGGAACGCATGACGACACTCCTGATGTCTGGGAGGAGAGAGAATTGCTGAAAATACGACCCACATATCGGAAAAGAAAGGAGGGTGGACGTCCGCGTCCACTCTTGACGGATGTTTGGTGGGTGTGGTGGACGAGGACGTCCACCGACCGTTCTGGTGGACGAGGACGTCCACCGACCGTTCTGGCGGCGGGGTCAGGCGCGGGCGAAGAGTCGGCGCACTGCGGGCATGTGTTCAGGTGCGGCGAGGATGCGGAGAGTGTCGCCGGCCTCGATGCGGGTGGCACCGCTGGGAATGATGTAGCCGTCGTCGCGACGGATCGACACAACGAGGCATCCATGTGGGAGGCCGAGCTCGACGAGCATGCGACCGGTGGCTTCCGCAGCGGGGTCGACGGTCAGCTCGTCGATCGCGACAGGGGCGCTCTCGCCGGTGGTGAACTCCGCAACGGGTGCGGGGGCATCCGCATCCTTCTCCTCGACACCAAAGAGGCGCGCGACGATGGGGATGGTCGATCCCTGCACGAGCGCCGACGTCAGCACCGTGAAGAAGATGACGTTGAACATCAGCTCGGCGTGGGGCACGCCCTGGAGGAGGGGGAAGGTCGCGATGATGATGGGAACGGCGCCGCGCAGACCGACCCAGGAGACGAAGGCGCTCTCCCGCCACGAAGCGCGGAAGCCGAGCATGACGAGCATCACGCCGATGGGACGCGCCGCGACCATGAGCACAAGCGAGATCGCGAGGGCGGGCAGGGCGACGACGACGACGTGCGAGGGGAAGACGAGGAGGCCGAGGATGAGGAACATGGCGATCTGGCCGAGCCATGCCATGCCGTCGCAGAAGCGGCGGATGGTGCGCAGCTGCACAACGGGACTGTTGCCGATGGTCAGGCCCGCCGCATAGACGGCGAGGAAGCCGCTGCCGCGCGCAAGATCGGTCAGACCGTAGATCAGGAAGCATCCCGCGATGGCGAGCACGGCGTTGAGTCCCTCGGCACTGTTGTGCATGTGGTTGAGCATCCAGACCAGGACGCGGCCGCCGAGATATCCGATGGCCGCGCCGATGGCCATCTGCTGTGCGAAGAGGGGAAGGAGGGTCCACGCCGGCGTGGTCGGATCGGCAATGATCGCGAGCATGCCGAGGGTGAGGAAGACGGCCATCGGGTCGTTGCTTCCGGACTCGAACTCGAGCAGGGGCTTCAGGGGCGGGGCCAGGTGCACGTTGCGCGCACGCAGCACGCTGAAGACGGCGGCGGCGTCGGTCGAGGAGATGATGGCGCCGAGCAGGAGGCCGTAGCGCAGATCGATGCCGAGAATGGCGGCCGCGGCCGCACCGACAATGGCGGCGGTGACGCCGACGCCGAGGGTGGCGAGGGTGATGCCCTTCCAGAAGATGGGACGGGTTTCGCGCCAGGAGGTGTCGAGTCCGCCTGCGAAGAGGATGATCACAAGACAGATGATGCCGACGTGCTGGGCGAGGCTGGCATTGTCGAAGTAGATGCCGCCGGGACCCTCCGAACCGGCGAGCATGCCGACGCCGAGAAAGAGCACGAGCGCGGGCACGCCGAGGTTGTCGGAGAGCCGTGCGATGACGATGCTCAGCACGATGAGGAAGGCGCCGATGACGATGACGAGCGTGAGATCCATTGCGGCGGGCGTGGTGATGTCTACAGCTCAAGATATCCGCAGCGGGCCATCACCGCAAGCCCTCCCCGCCGCCAGAAAGGTCGGTGGACGTCTTCGTCCACCACGACCCACTGAACATCCGTCAAGAGTGGACGCGGACGTCCACCCTCCTTTCACTTCCGAAGGCACTGAAGAGGAATGGCCGTGCGCCGTCGATCGATCTGCAGCACGAGCATGTACACCCCCGGTGCGAGGTCGCGGGCATCGAGACGCAGGGTATGCGTACCGGCAGTGTGCCACGAGTCGGTGAGCAGCGCGCACTCGCGTCCCAGCAGATCGACGAGCGCAATGCGCGTAACGCCCGCAACAGGCTGCCGCCACGTCACGCTTGCCGCGGCAGCAACGGGATGCGGATGCACGCCAAGCTGCAATGCATCCGGCACGGCGTCGCGCCCACCAACACCGACCGTGCGCGGAAAGGGCGCGATCACGAGTTCGTGACACACGGTCGTGTCGCGGATGTTCGCTCCGCGCAGATCGACGCACAGGGTCGCCCGGCGCCAGACGGTGTCGGGCAGCGCGCGAAGGGGAATCGCATAGATGAGTGAATCACCACCGGCCAGCACATCGGTCGCGAGGGTGATGAAGGGATCAGCAACGATATCCGCACCCGTACGCACCGCGAGCCTGACAAACAGCGCATCCGCCGTGCCCGGATTCCACGCGACGGTGCGGAGAGGGAAGACGGTGTAGGATCCGTGCTGCGAAGCGATCCCCTCGTAATCCTTCAGCACATCGTCATACCGCAGGGTGTCGGGGGGAATGCTCGCAACCGAGAGGCGCAGTGCGGTGCGCGCGGGACGTCCCTCAACGGCCAGGGCGAGCAGCAGGGTGTCGCGCACGCCGCTGCTGTCGTCGCGCATGATCGCGAGGAAGGTCAGCACGGTGTCGCGCGCCAGGCTCGGCAGCCGCACGCGCCATGACACGTGCACGCTGTCTCCGATCTGCAGGGGAGCGGGCAGCAGGGTCTTGATGGCAGAGTCGCCCAGCTCGTGCCGCACGCCGTCGGGCAGGCGCAGTTGCGCGCGGGGCCAGCGGGCGGGACCCGCACCTCCGACCTGTGCGTGCGCATCGAGCAGCACGATGTTGTAGTCGCCGTGCGCGCTCGGCGTGCCGCCAGCACGCCAGTGCAGGGTATCCCAGAGCACGGGATCGACATCGGCGGTGAAGGTGCCTTCGAAGCGCGGACGTCCCCGCCCGGGCATCCACACCGACACGCTGGTCTGCGGCGCAGGCAGGGTCGTCGAACGCATCGAGCAGCTCAGGGTGAGCAGACCCGCCTTCGCAGGCGTCGCGGGCGTGACGGTGTATTCGAATTCGGGAGATTCCCCACCGGGGTCGAGGGTCAGCGCGACGAGCTGCGACCGCGGTGTGACGGTGTGCACGGAACTCGAGGGAAGGACATCCACCCACACCGAATCAAGGTGTTCAGTCGAGCCGTTGCGTACGCGCGCCCACATGCGGAAGCTGCCCGGGGCGACGAGTCCCGTGACGGGATCGAGCGCGAGGGAGTCGTACTCGGTGCGGGCGATGATCGCGATGTCGAGGGCGGAGAGCGAGGTGGTGCGGAAGACGCCGTCGGAGCCGATGATGTAGAGGGCGCCGTCGGATGCGCGGCTGATCGCGGCCTCGGCGGAGAGTCCCCCGAAAGCGGACTGCCAGGTGTCGCCTCGGTCGGTCGAACGCAGCACGCCGGTGCCGGTGCCGAGCGAGATCGCGCCGTCGGCGTCGATCTCGATGCCGCCGACGAGCATGGGAGGGATGGGCATGTCGAACTGCAACGTCGTCCACCCCGTATCGGCAGGGCGCCGACGATACATGTCGACGGTCCACGGAGGCATGCCGCCCGTGACCGCATGGCACCAGTACGCAGTACCATCGGGGGCGACGGCAAAGGGACCGCTCGGCGTGCCTGCTGGCAGGGGATTCTCGAGAGACAGCCACGTCGTACCGCCATCTGTCGAGCGATGGGCCGCGGTCGACGCCGCGGCATGCAGCGTGCCCGCCGCACCACAGTGCAGCGTACGCAGACCCAGCGTTTGCGGTGCGTCTCCGACGATGCTCCATGTTGCGCCGAGGTCGGTCGAGCGTCGCAGCAGGTCGCCTGTGGCGAGCGTGAACAGCGTACCGTCGCTGCGTTCGACGAGCGCGTATCCCGTGGTGGATGTGAACGCCGGGGTGATGCGACGCGACAGCCCCGCGGCATCGATGCGCCAGATCCCGTTGCCGTCGCTGAGCACGTACACGGCCGCGTTGCCGCGCACGATCGCGTCGATGCGCAGTGCGGAGACGAGATCGGTGCGCTGCCGCCACGTGCGTCCGGAATCCGACGTCGCGAAGAGACCGAGTCCCTGCGTGCCCGCGTACACCACGCCGCGCGGGAGCGCCGCCATGCTGTGCGGCAGGTTGTTGATCGGATACCCGTTTCCGGGGTCGTAGTCGAGGGGAAGGATGCGGTCGCCGCGCTGCCACACGATGCCGTCGGCACTGCGGTAGAGTCCGTGTGCGAGCGAGCCGGCGAACACCGCCCCGTCGCTGCGGAAGCCGAGCGCGACGATCGCGCTTCGCTCGTCGCGAATCGCGGAGATGCCGTCGAAGGCATCCTGCCAGGTGAGACCGCCGTCGGTGGAGCGCCGCACCCCGCCTCCGCCCTCCTCGGCGCGCGCGTTCATCAGTCCGATATACAGCGTGCCGTCGGGCGCCTCGCCGAGCGATGCGATGCGGTTGTCGCCGTTGGGCCGCGCGGTCGGGGAGATCTGCGTCCACGTCACACCGAGGTCGGTCGACCGCTCGAGCGTGGCGGCGCTCTCTCTGCGCACGAAGAGCGTGCCGCTGCGCGTTGCGAGCACCTGCGCGATGCGCGAGGTGAAACGCTTGACGAGCGACCACGACACCCCGTTCGATGTGGAGCGGTAGATCTCGAAGGCGTTTGCGGCGAGCACCGTGCCCGCGGGCTCGGCAGCGAGACTCACGATGGCGGGGCCGAAGGTGTTCACCTGCGTCCACGTCCGTCCGCCCGTCGTCGAGCGGAAGATCCGCGTGTCGTGTGTCGCAGCGTAGGCGTCGCCTCCGGGTGTGATCGTGACGTGCAGGCAGATGCCGTCGATCCCACTGGTTGCGAGCCATGTGCGTCCCTGATCGGGGGAAAGAAACACGCCACTCTCGGTCGCCGCGAGCACCGTGTCGACGCCGACATGCGCGAGTGCCGCGCAGATCGCACCCTCCATCGGAAACGTCCTGCGACTCCACGTCATGCCGTTGTCGCTCGATCGCCAGACGTTGCCGTCGTCGGATGCGACGAGCACGCCGCCGTCGTCGGTGCCGGTCACGACACGGACGTCGAGTGCGGGTATGCCGCCGGCACGCTCCCAGAACGCCTGCGCGTGCGCGGGTGTGGAGGTACAGACGGTGATCAACAGGACGAGGAGAAGGACGAACCGGTTCATGGCTGCTCCTGTGCGATGTGCCGAGGCGGGATCGGTGCATAGTACGTCATGAGTGCCTCAAAATCAATCAATCAAGACACAAATATCCGCTGAAAAAACGGTCGGTGGACGCCCTCGTCCACCAGTGATGGGTGCTGCGTTATCGACACAATGGATGAACGGACGGACGAGGGCGTCCGTCCTCCCACGACGGACGAGGGCGTCCGTCCTCCCACGACGGTGTCAGCTGATGTCGGTCGAGGGTGCAGACGCGAGATCTGCGCGATGGGTGATGTCGATGCCCACGCCGCCAAGCCAGGTCGTCGTGCCGTATTTGTCGGGAATCGGAAATTTCGTGACCAGCCAGTGGCGCGTCTCCCCGTCGATGTCGATGTGCTCGACGTGCTGCAGGATCTCGCGATCTGCCAGGACGCGTTCATCGGTCATGCGCATCTGCGCAGCGAGGTCGGGCGGGAGGAGTTCCTCGTCGCGCATGCCGAGACATTCGATCGGTTCGTGCAGCAGGTACGCGCGGCCGTAGCTGTTGAGGAAGACGTAGCGTCTGTCCTTGTCCTTCATGAACGCCACGCCCGGCAGATTGTTCATGAAGGCGTTGAAGCGTTTCTCGTTCTGTCGGATGCGCTCCTCGGCCTGATGCCGGAGACGCATCTCCTCGGCTTCGGCCAGGGCACGCTTGAGCACGGGCATCAGACGCGAGAGGTTGTTCTTCAGCACGTAATCGGTGGCACCGTTGCGAAGGGATTCGATGGCAACTTCCTCTCCGATGGTACCCGAAAGAAAGATGAAGGGGATGGTGGGTGCATGGGCCTTCGCGTCGCGCAGGGCGTCGAGTCCGCTGTACGACGGCAGCGTGTAGTCGCTGAAAATGACGTCGGGCGTGCGTTCGGCCAGACGTGCGAGAAAATCCTCGCGCGTTTCCACATCGACCAGCTCGTGCTCCAGCTTCTCGGACTCGAGCCAGAAGCGCATCAACGTGACGTCGCGCTGATTGTCCTCGACATACAGGATGCGCAGGGGTGCTTTCATGATGAGGTCCTTTCTCTCATGCAGACGGCGGGACGGGGGACGGACCGGCCGCTCCTACTTGGGCCATGGTTCGTTGATCACCGCCCAGAACAGGCCGAGTGTCTTGACGGCCTCGATGAACTCGGAAAAGTTGACTGGTTTGACGACGTATGCATTGATGCCGAGGTTGTAGCTCTCGACGATGTCGCGTTCCTCGCGCGAGGACGTGAGCATGACGACGGGGATGCCGTGCAGTTCCTCGCTTTCACGCACGGCACGCAGCACCTCGATGCCGTTCATGCGCGGCATCTTGATGTCGAGCAGCAGCACGGCCGGCTGCAGGTGGTCGCGATTGGCATACCTGCCGCGACGGAAGAGATAGTCGAGCGCGTCGACGCCGTCTTCGGCGATGACGACCTCGTTGGCGAGATTGTGCTGCGCGAGCGCCTCCAGCGTCAGTTCCACATCGCGGGGATTGTCTTCCGCGAGCAGGATGCGTCTCAGTTGTGAACCCATGATCGTCTCCAGATCATCTGTGCTGTGCAGGCCGCCACGACGGCGATGCGGTCAGCCGTGACGGGGAAGTGTGAAGTGAAATGTCGCGCCTTCGTCCACGCGGCCCTCGGCCCAGACTCGTCCGCCATGTCGCGTGATGATGCGGTGTACATTGGCCAGACCGATGCCCGTGCCTTCAAAGTCGCGTGCGGAGTGCAGGCGCTGGAACACGCCGAACATCTTGTCCGCATACTGCATGTCGAACCCTGCGCCATTGTCGCGTATGTAGACCTCCCATGCGTCGTCATGGGCGACCGAACCGATTTCGATCGTGGCCACGTCGCGGCGGCGCGAGTACTTCACCGCATTGTGCATGAGATTCATGAACACGAGGCGCAGCATCGAGGGATCCGCATGCACGACGGGGAGCACACCGATGGTCCACGCCACCTGACGATCGCCGATCTCGCCGGCCAGCGCCTCGCGCACGTCGTCGACCATGCCGCGCACGTCGAGTTCCACCTGCTGCATCTCGGTGCGTCCCATGCGTGAGAAGACGAGCAGGTCGTCGATCAGCGCGCCCATTTCCTTCGAGGCGTCGGTGATGATCTGCAGCCAGTGACGGGACTTCTCATCGAACGTCGCGGCCGTGCTCTGTTCGAGCAGTTGCACGAATCCGCTGATGTGGCGCAGCGGCGCGCGTAGATCGTGCGAGACCGAGTAGCTGAAGGCCTCCAGTTCCCTGTTCGCCGCGGCGAGCGACGCGGTGCGTTCCTCGACCCGCTGCTCGAGTTCCGCGTTGAGCGCCAGCAGGTCGGCCTCGCTCTGCAGCAGGCGCCGCGTGCGCTCGGCGACGCGACGGTCGAGTTCGTCGTTCATCGCGCGCAGCGTGCGCTCGGCTTCGACATGCTCGGATATGTCACGCGCAGCTGCGTAGATCATTCTGCCGGAGGGAGCGGAGCGCCATTCGATCCAGCGGTAGGAGCCGTCCTTGCACCGGTACCGGTTGACGAAGTTGATGACGGGATTCTGTTCCGACAGCGTGGCGATGGCCCCGAGCGTGGCATCGATGTCGTCGGAATGCACGAAGTCGAGGAAGCGGCTGGCCATCAGCTCCTCCCGGCTCCATCCCAGCGTGCGCATCCACGTTTCGTTCAGGCGGCGGAAGTACCCGTCGGTGTCTGCGATGCAGAGCATGTCGAGCGCAATGTCGAAGAAGCGCGTGAGTTCCTCGGTCGAGGCCTGCAGCGCCTCCTCGGTGCGACGGCGGCGGGTGATGTCGCGCACCGTCGCCGCGACCACGGGGCTTCCCTGCAGATCGAACGCCGACAGCAGGACCTCGCAGGGGAAATCCTCGCCCGTGCACCGGCGATGGATCCACTCGAAGGAATCCATCCCCTCACGCATCGCACGTTCGATATGCTCGTTGGCCGCCTCGACCGAACTGCGTCCGTCGGGCTGCTCGGGCGGCGACAGTTCGCCGGGATGCAGCACGAGCATCCGCTCCCTCGACGGACAGTTGAACATCTCGAGGGCGTGGGGATTGCAATCGAGGAACCCGTCGAGGGTGAGGATGAAGATGGCGTCGCGCGAACTCTCGAACAGGGCGCGGAAGCCGCTGTCATTGCCATGCACGTGCATGGACTCGGGTCGGGACATGGGAGCCGAAGGAGTGTGATGCCGGAACCTAGTCCGCAGGTGCGACAGAATCAACCATCCCGACAGAAATGCAGGAGCAGTGGCTGATTTTCTGCCTTTTCCTCGTCGCAGATCGTTGCGATCTTTGTATTTCACGTGTCTGCATCAAGGGAAAGGAGATCGCACCACACGCACCCCTCACACACTCACTCATTCATCCACAGCAAGGGAGCTGCACAATGAGTACACCATCAACACGTCGCCGGCGCACGCCGGAGCCACCAACCGAATTCCGCATCCGCAAGCGCGACAAGCCGATCGTCGAGGCCTTCGCCACCTGCCTCGCCACGCTGGCCGCCACACCGGCACTCGACACCCCCTTTCGCGACGTGCTCGAGCGCATGCGCCACCGGGTGATCGCCCTGCCGGCTTATCCCAACTGGGCGCTTTCGCTCACCATCACACAGACCGCGCATCTTGCGCAGACCACCACCTACTGGTCGATGTTCGTCTCCCCGAATCGCGTCAGTGTGGAACTCCGGGCGCGAGTGCCCTACGGGTACGAATTCCACACGGAGACCTACCACTCCTGGAGCGTATCGCGCGTCAGCACCTCGGGTTGCAGCGAACGGATGCGCGCATACTACGGCAACTATCCGCTGCTTCCGCTGAGCGATGATCTTGCGCACGTCAATGCCTGGGGACCCGGCACGGACATGATGCTCGAGCGCTACACGGTCGGTGAGGAGCGGGGGATCTACACCTTCTCTAGTGGAGAGCTCTCGCAGGAGGAATGCGACCGTCGGGGACTCCAGGTGCTCTCGACGCTGACCGACCCGGTACGCGCCACCGAAGTGGGGAAGCGCTATGACATGAAAAATCTCGACTGCGACATGTGTCACCGCACGCTCGATGCGTTCCCCTACATGGTCGATGCACGCCTGCGCGCCGCCCACATGTTCGGCTACCTCTGTCCCGGTTGCTTCTTCATCGACGGCACCGGCCTCGGCATGGGATTCGGCCAGCTCTATGAGCGCGAGGGCGAAGGTCTGTGGCTGATGGTCGGGGGCTTCCCCGACTGGGAGCGTCGGGACGACGCACACAACAGCTGACACCATCCTTAATCCCCACCCCGTCATCCACCCCCGTCACGCATTGCCTGTGTGGCGGGGGTGTGCTAATATGGGCGGATGATTCCATCACGACGGTCATGAGCAGCACGCGATCGGACGCGGGTTCCGACGACCTGAAGGCGCAGGTGCAGGCGTTCTGGGACGCCGCGAGCTGCGGCGAGGTGTATGCTGCGGGCACGACGCCGCATGACTACTATGAAAGCCACCGCAGTGTGCGCTACGCACTCGAACCGTACATCGCGTCCTTCGCGCACTTCGAGGAGGGCGCAGGGCGCGATGTGCTCGAGGTCGGTGTCGGGATGGGTGCCGATCATGTGGAGTGGGCGCGATCGCATCCCCGCCGCCTTGCGGGCGTCGACCTCACGCCACGGGCTGTTGCGCATACGCGCGCGCGGCTCGCCGTGTACGGACTGGCATCGGAGCTCGGCGTGGGAGATGCCGAACGCCTGCCCTTCGGCGATGCGAGTTTCGACATCGTGTATTCGTACGGCGTGCTGCATCACTCGCCCGACACGCCACGTGCGGTGCGCGAGGTGCACCGGGTGCTGCGAGCGGGTGGGACGGCGCGCATCATGATCTATCACGCGCGGGCGCTGACCGGCTACATGCTCTGGCTGCGCTATGCGCTGCTGGCGGGGCGTCCCGGCAGGTCGCTCGCCGACGTGTACTTTCATCACCTCGAGAGCGCGGGCACGAAGGCGTACACACGCGAGGAGGCGCGGCGCATGTTCGCGGACTTCTCCGATGTGCGCCTTCGCGTGCAGCTGAATCCCGGCGACCTGCTCGAAGGCGCGACGGGACAGCGGCACGGCGGCGCGCTGCTCACGCTCGCACGCGCGCTCTGGCCGCGTCCCCTGCTGCGCCGCCTGATGCGCAATCACGGACTCGCGCTGCTCATCGAAGCGGTCAAATAAGGGAGCATCGCATCCGAAATGGATCTCCACCCGATGTCCGATCCCCACTCACATACCGGAACCATCTCATGGCACCTCACTTCACCGGACGTCGCGCACGCACGTGGCTTCCGCTCGCGTGGCTTCCGCTGGCGGTTGCGCTCGTGGTCGGAGCCTGCGGCCACAGGCAGGCCGACGCACCACAGGCAGCGGCATCCCGCATGATCACCGACGCACAGATCCACGACGCAGTCGCATCCCTCATCACCACGCATGGCGAGGCCGCCCGCGTGCGCGCCGAGCGCGGCGTGGCGCAGGTTGCCGCGCTGTGGCGCGAGGAGGATGGCAGCGCCGCCGACTTCGCCGCCTTCTGCACGGCGCACTTCCTTTCCGACACCGCCCGCCTCGCTGCGACGCTCGCGCGCTTCGAGGAGAATCTCATGCTCATCAACGGGTACCTGACGGAGTTGAACCGCGATCTGATGCGTCCCCTGCATCTGGATCTCGGCGAGGTCACCCCGCTCGATGAACTGTTCGGCACCTTCTCGCCGTCGGCGCACGTGACCAGCGATCTGTTCGCCACGAAGCTCGCCTTCGTCGCGCTGCTGAACTATCCGGTCACGACGCTCGAGCAGCGCGTCAAGGAGGGGCCGCAGTGGAGCCGTCGCCAGTGGGCCGAGGCGCGCCTCGGCGGCATGTTCGCCAGCCGCGTCCCGTCGGACGTGAACCAGGCGATCACCAACGCCTACACTGCAGCCGACACGTACATCTCGTCGTACAACATCCACATGCACGGACTCGTCGACGAGAAGGGCGCGCGGATGTTTCCCGAGGGACTCGCGCTGATCACGCACTGGGGATTGCGCGACGAGTTGAAGGCCCAGTATGCGAAGGAGGGAGGCCTCGCGCGGCAGCGCATGATCATGAAGGTGATGGAGAGGATCATCACGCAGGAAATCCCGAAGGTGGTGATCGACAATCCCGCCGTCGACTGGGATCCCGTCACCAACACCGTCGCCGCGCGCCCCGCTGCGGAAGCCTCTGCTGCGGAAGCCACTGCGACGCCGTCTGCCGAGCGCGAGCCCGACACCCGCTATGCACGCTGGCTCGAGATCTTCAAGGCCGAGAAGGCCGGCGACGTCCACCACACCGGCGACGCAACGTTCATCGACCGCAAGTTCAACCGCGAGCGTGAAATTCCGGAGAAGGACGTCGAGGCCCTGCTCGTCTCGGTGCTCTCGGATCCCGTCGCGAAGGACGTCGCTGCACTCGTGGCCGCGCGTCTCGGCCGGGCGCTCGAGCCCTTCGACATCTGGTACAACGGCTTCCGCACCGCGGGTGACAATGAAGACGTGCTCGACCGCATCGTCGGTGCGAAGTATCCGAACGTGGCCGCGTTTCAGAGGGATCTTCCTACCATCCTCCGCAAGCTGGGCTTCTCGAGCAGGACGTCGACCTGGCTCGCCGAACGCATCGCTGTGGATCCCTCGCGCGGTGCGGGTCACGCGATGGGGGCGGGACGTCTGACCGACAAGGCGCATCTGCGCACCCGGATCCCCGCGGGCGGCATGACCTACAAGGGCTACAACATTGCTATCCACGAACTCGGGCACAACGTCGAGCAGACCTTCTCGTTTCAGGGCATCGACCACACGCTGCTGCGCGGCGTGCCGAACACTGCGTTCACCGAGGGATTCGCATTCGTGTTCCAGAGCCGTGACCGCGAGCTGCTGGGTCGCGGGGTGAAGGACGCCTCCGCCGACGCGCTCGAGACGCTCAACACCTACTGGGCGACCTTCGAGATCTCGGGTGTGGCGCTCTGCGACATGCGGGTCTGGCGCTGGATGTACGAGCATCCCTCGGCGACACCGGCGGAGCTGAAGCAGGCCGTGCTCGCGATCGCGCGCGAGGTGTGGAACACGTACTACGCGCCGCTGTTTGGTGTGAAAGACGTGGCGCTGCTCGCCATCTACTCGCACACGATCGATGCGGGCATGTACACGCCCGACTATCCCATGGGTCACATCATCGCCTTCCAGATCGAGCAGTATCTCGCAACGCGCAACCTCGCCACGGAGATGGAGCGTATGTGCAGGATCGGGTCGGTCTCTCCCGATCTCTGGATGCGTACCGCGGTTGGCGCACCGATTTCGACGCAGCCTCTGCTCGACGCAGCCCGCGCCGCGATAAAGGACGGTGGACGTCTCCGTCCACCCAACTCCAACTGAGCATTCGTCAACAGTGGACGAGGACGTCCACCGACCTTTCGTGGTGGACGAGGACGTCCACCGACCTTTCGTGGTGGACGAGGACGTCCACCGACCTTTCGTGGTGGACGAGGACGTCC
>JAEYUG010000091.1 GCA_023432805.1 Bacteroidota bacterium
TGAACGGTCAGTACACCGGCCTGCCGACCGACTGCTTCTCGTGTCACACGGCCGACTACCAGAACACGCTGGTACCTGCGCATGCGGCGGGACAGTTCCCGCATGACTGTACGAGTTGCCACACGACCGCGGGGTGGAAGCCCTCGACCTTCGATCACGCGACCACGCAGTTCCCGCTGGTCGGAGCGCATGCCGCACAGGCCTGCCAGAGCTGCCACGTGAACGGCAACTACACGAATCTGCCCACGGACTGCTGGAGCTGCCATCAGAGCGACTATGCGCAGGCGCTCGCCCCGCCGCACGCGGCGAACGGTTTCCCGCAGAACTGCACGACCTGCCACAGTGTGACTGCATGGAAGCCCTCCACTTTCAATCATGCGACGACGAAGTTTCCCATCGCGGGTGCGCATGTGACGCTGGCCTGCGATCGCTGCCACGTGGGGGGCAACTACACGCTGACCTACACCGACTGCTACCAGTGCCATCAGTCTGATTTCAACGGCGCGACCCTTCCCGCCAATCATGTGGCGATGAACCTCGACCACAACTGCGTCGTGTGCCACACGCAGAGTGCGTGGAGTCCCGCGACGCCCTTCCGCACGAGCCACAACGTGAACGCGCCCGTAGGATTCCCGATCTACGGCAGCGCGAAGCACCAGTATCAGGACGAGTGGAACACCTGCAACCAGTGCCACACGACGAACAACACCGCGACCTTCTGCTGCACCTCGTGCCATGAGCACAGCAATCAGACCGAGGTGAACAACGATCATCAGGGCCGGGCGGGATACTCGTACACCTGCACCTCGTGTGCGAATGCGGGATGCCATCCCGACGGCAGGGATTGACGCGTGCGGAGCATTCTCGTTGTCGTGGTGCTGGCGCTTGCGGTGCTTCCGCTGCGGGGCCAGCTCGTCTCGCCGGGCAAGCTCTCGAACGCGCATGCGAAACTCGAGAGCGTCGGCAGCTGCACGAAATGCCACGACTTCGGCAGCAACACCTTCCGCTCGAACTGTCTGGCTTGCCACACCGAGATCCGCACGCGCGTCGAGCGGGGACTCGGCTACCATGCCTACACGAAGAAGCTCGAGTGCGCGACCTGCCACAAGGAGCATCACGGGCGCGACTTCAAGCTGATCCGCTGGGATCCCGCGAAGTTCGACCACCGGCAGGCGGGCTTCCCGCTCGACGGGCGGCACGCCGGGCGCCAGTGCCGCGACTGCCACACGCCGAAGAACATCGTGCAGGCGGAGATCCGGAAGAAAAGCGCGGGCATGCAGCAGCGCACCTTTCTCGGTCTCGAACCCGACTGCGCCAACTGCCATCGCGACCAGCACGACGGACAGCTCGGGAAGAAATGCGAAACCTGCCATTCGACTGCTGGGTGGAAGGAGCAGTCCTTCAGCCACGCACGCACGCGCTTTCCCCTCACTGGGCGCCATGGGTCGGTGGATTGTGCGAAGTGCCATCCGACCGAGGCAGGGGTGCAGCGCTTCAAGGGCATCGCGCACCGGCAGTGCCTCGACTGCCATGAAGACACGCAGCACAAGGGCGCCTTCGGCACCGAATGCGCCACCTGCCACAGCACCGCAGGGTGGAAGCAGGTGCGCATGGCGCAGGGATCCTTCGATCATGCGAAGACGCACTTCCCGCTCGAGGGCCGCCATGCGCAGGTCGCCTGTGCGAAGTGCCATGTCGGCGGCGATGCCCGCAGATTCGCGGGCAAGGACCTGACCCGCTGCACGACCTGTCATGCCGATGCGCATGCCGGACAGTTCCAGCACCGCGCCGACGGCGGCGAGTGCTCGTCGTGCCACATCGTCGGCGGATTCACCGACCTGCGTTTCGATGCCGCCGCGCACGCGGACACACGCTTCCCGCTCGCGCAGGCGCATGGCGCGGTGCCCTGCCGCTCCTGTCACACGACCACCGCCGCGGGCGGCGCGCGCCGCTTCCGATGGGACGACGTCGCCTGCACCAGCTGCCATGCCGATCCGCACGCCGGCCAGTTCCGCGATCGCATCCGCACCGAGGGATGCACATCCTGCCACACCCCCACGAGCTGGCACGCAATGGAGGTCGATCACGCGCGCACGGCGTTTCCGCTGCTCGGACGCCACCGCAGCGTCGCCTGCGCACGCTGCCACACCGAGGGCGAGATCGACGGCGTGCGCACCGTGCGCTACCGCCTCGCGCACGAGGACTGCAGCAACTGTCACACCGATCCCCATCGCGGTCAGTTCGCCGATGCACGCGGGACGACCGACTGCGCGCGCTGTCACACAGTGGCAGGGTGGAAACCATCTGCGTTCGATCACGCGACAGCGCGCTTCCAGCTCGAGGGTCGTCACGCAGCCCTTCCCTGCACCGCCTGCCACCATGAGGAAGCCATCGACGGCGGCGGCACCGTGCGCCGGTACACGCCGATCGACGCCCGCTGCGAGGCCTGCCACAAGGAGCGCGCACAGTGACGCGCGCGCTGCGGTGTATTGTCGTGACCGGTTTCGTGCTTGCAGTCTGCGCCGTGCAGTTGCGTGCGCAGGACGCCGTGCGGCCCGACACACTTCCGCGCGAGCAGCGGGGTGCAGTCACCTACGTCACGAGCACCACCGCCTACGTCGACATGGGATCGAAGCTGGGCTTCGACGTCGGCGACACGCTGCGCGTGCACAGGCAGGGCGCAATCACCGCCGTGCTGCTCGTGACGCACATCTCGTCGAAGTCTCTTGCCGCATCCATTCTCACGCGCACTGCGGCCTTCGCTGCGGGCGATGAGGTGTTCGGCACGCCGCGCCGCGCACCGCCGCGCACAACGCCGGTGCTGCGCAGCGACAGCCTTGCCGCGGATGCCGGCGCGCAGACACCCGTGCGTCCGCCGGTTGGCACCCTGCAACCGCCGGAAACGGGTCCGCGCCGCGACGCGTCATCCCCCGGCGGTGCGGAGGCGACAATGCGGATTCAAGGACGCCTCTCACTTCAGTACTATGCGCTCGCGAATCATGGATCGGGACGCCTCGACGTGAACCAGCCAAGCATCGTCGCGAGCATGACGGCCGACCAGCTTTTCGACCTGCCGCTCACGTTGTCGCTGTACTCGAACCACCGCTATGATGCGCGTCCGTCGGACCGCCGGGCGGCGAACGTGTCGGCTCTCTCGAACCGCGTCTACCAGCTCTCGCTGCGCTACGGCGGCGTGGCGGATCCCCTCAGCGCCACCGTCGGCCGCTTCATCGCGCCGGCGGTCGGCGGCATCGGCACGATCGACGGTGCGATGCTCGTCGGCAGACGCGGCGCGTGGGAGGCGGGCGTGCTGCTCGGCTCGCAGCCCGGCTACCGCGACGCGAGCATCAGTCTTGCCGACCCGAAAACGGCGGCCTACGTCGGCTACGCGGCGGGAGATCACGCGACCATGCGCGTGCAGTCGAGCGCAGCGCTCGCGCAGCTGTACAAGAGTGGTGCGGTCGACCGCACGTTCCTCTACATCCAGAACATCGCGTCCTTCGGCGGCACCTTGTCGCTGTATCAGAACGCAAACATCGACCTGTACGATCTGGAGCGCGGCGCGGCGGTCGTGCGTCCGCACCTCAGCGATGTGTTCCTCTCCGGCACCTGGCGCGCCATGCGCTGGCTCTCCATCAGCGGTTCGTGGAGCACGCGCCGCGGCATCTGGTACCTGCGCAGTTTCGGCATGATCGCCGACAGCCTCTTCGACCGCTCGAATCTGCAGAATTCCCAGCTGACCTTCGGTGTCACGCTCCCCTGGTCGATGTATGCATCCATCGGCGCCATGCTACGCACTCGCGAGGGGGATGCCCGCGCCGCGCAGGGCGTGCATGCACGGTGGACCTGGTCCGACGTCTTCGCCACGCGCACCTCGCTGACACTCGTCGGAAGTCTGACAGACAACATCTACAACGAGACGAACAATCTCTCCCTCGAACTCAGCCGCGATGTCATCGACGATCTGTACGCATCGCTGCGTGCGCAGCACTACGAGTACCGGTTCGCATCCACGCGGATTCTCACGCGACAGGCACTGGGGCTGGATGCGTACTGGCGCATCAGCCGCAGGGTGTATGCCTCCCTCAGCTACGAACGCACATGGGAGAGCGGGAGCACCACCGACCGCATCTACCTGGACACGAGCATCCGCTGGTTTTGATCTCTGAACGGTACTGTCTAGGTTATCGGATCGTCCTCATGCAGGACCCGACCTCACCCATCCACAAGTGCAACGACGTGTCATGATCGAACTCGAGTTCCAGGGCGCAGCACGCACCGTCACCGGATCCAGCCATCTCGTCCGCATCAACGGGCACACCATCCTGCTCGACTGCGGACTCTTCCAGGGCAAGCGCAGCGAGTCGTTTTCGCGCAACAGCGGCTTCCCCTTCGACCCCGCGGAGATCGACACCCTCATCCTCTCCCATGCCCACATCGACCACTCCGGGAAGATCCCCATGCTGATCAAGCACGGCTTCACGGGACCGGTGATCTCGACCCACGCCACGCGCGATCTGGCCAACATCATGCTGCTCGACAGCGCGCACATCCAGGAGAAGGATGCCGAGTTCGTCAACAAGAGGAATGCGAAGAAGGGACTCGCACCCATCGAACCGCTCTACACGATGGAGGATGCGATCGATGCGATGCAGAACTTCCAGACCGTCGGATATCGTCGGACCGTGCGCGTGACCGACAACGTATCGGTCACCTTCTATGATGCGGGGCACATCCTCGGGTCTGCTCTCGTCGTGCTCGACATCCGCCAGAACGGATCGGCGCAGCGGCTCTGCTTCACCGGTGATCTCGGACGGTGGGACCGTCCGATTATCCGTGACCCCGAGTTTGTCGGCGACGTCGACGTGCTCATCAGCGAGAGCACCTACGGCGGCCGCCAGCACGTGCCCAACGAGATCGCCCTCGACAAGCTCGAGGATGTGATCAAGCGCACCGTCTCACGCGGTGGCAAGATCATCGTGCCCGCCTTCTCGGTCGGCCGCACGCAGGAACTCGTTTTCGATTTGCAGCAGCTGCGTCTGCACGACAGGTTGCCTGATTTTCCGATCTACGTCGATTCGCCGCTCAGCGTCAACGCCACGCAGGTCTTCCGCATCCACCCCGAATGCATGGATCCCGAGGTGCGCGACGAGATCCTCATGCGCCGCGATCCCTTCGGCTTCGACACCCTCGGCTACATCACCGAAGTCACCGAGAGCAAGGAACTGAACGGCGAAAAGGGACCGATGATGATCATCAGTTCGAGCGGCATGTGCGAGGCGGGACGCATTCTGCACCACCTCGCCAACAACATCGAGAACCCCAAGAACACCGTGCTCATCACCGGATACAACGCCGAGCACACCCTCGGACGCCGCATCGTCGAGCGCAATCCCACCGTCATGATCTTCGGCGAGGAGTATGCCCTCAATGCCGAGGTCGTCGTCATGAACAGCCTCAGCGCCCATGCCGACAGCAACGAACTCGTGCGCTACCACGAGCAGTTCAACCGCGAGCGCCTCGGAAACATCTTTCTCGTGCACGGCGACTACGACCAGCAACAGAAGCTCCAGACCCGCCTGCACGATGCCGGATTCCCGAACGTCGTCATTCCCGACGAGGGCACCAGCTTCACCGTTTGACCTTCGCATCGTCAGAGGGACCTTCATCCGTCCCTCGGCCACTCACGCAAGGCCACGAAGCCGCACCGTGTCGTGCGACGTCGTGGCCTTGCTCGCGCAGGTGCTGAGCGCGCATGGAGCGGCAGGTTGACTTTCCTGCATCCGCTCTGTACGTTGCGCGTTCACTCCCTTACATACATACTCGGAAGGACCAGGACATGATCCTCGTTCGCGATATCTTCCGCGTGCGCTTCGGTATGATGCGCGACGCGCTGGCTGCATTGAAGGCGGCGGAACCGTTGCTGGCACAGGAATCCGTGCGCCCCGATTCACGCATTCTGACGGACCTGACGGGGCCGTACTATACACTCGTCCTCGAGTCGACCTTCGTCGACCTCGCCGCTTGGGAAACCTATTCGAAGGAGGGCATGTCCTCCCCTGAATGGAAGGACTGGTATCACCGCTTCAGCGCGAACATCGAAAGCGGGCACCGGGAAATCATGACCATCGTGGCGTGAGTCCACTGATCGCGACATTCCGGGATCCGTTTCCGGTGATCAGAGAGAGCAAAAAGAATGCGGGCATCTGGACATGCCCGCATTCGATTGACGGTACGTTCTGAAACGAGGTGGGAAAAGCCGCCCTTGATGTGTGTATCGATCTTCTACGCCCCGCATACGCATGAGTTGCACGCATCTAGGGCATTTTTCCATCCCCGACCATTCGGTCGGTTTTCTCTGAGCACTTCACATGCGATATTGAGAAATGCTCACGTTTGATATTGTTGTTGTCGGTGCGGGACATGCAGGCAGCGAGGCGGCGCTTGCCGCCGCACGCATGGGCTGCACGACAGCCCTCGTCACCCTCGATCCCGCTGCGATCGGACGCATGTCGTGCAATCCCGCCATCGGGGGCACGGCCAAGGGACACCTCGTCCGCGAGATCGATGCGCTCGGCGGCGAGATGGGACTCATCGCCGACCGCTCTGCCATCCAGTTCAAGATGCTCAACCGTTCGAAGGGTCCCGCAGTCTGGAGCCCGCGCACACAGAACGATCGCGAACTCTACGCCGAAGTCGCCGGCGACACCGTGCGCTCCACCCCGAATGTCACAATCCTCACTGGTGCCATCTCCGACCTCGTGCTCGACAATGACACGGTCGCGGGCGTCGTGCTCTCGACCGGCAATACCATCGCCTGTCGTGCTGCGATCGTCTGCGCGGGCACCTTTCTCAACGCGTCGATGCATACGGGACTCTCCTGCACCGAGGGCGGCCGCTACGGCGAACAGCGTGCAACCGGATACACCGAACTGCTCGTCAGGCATGGCTTCCTCACCGGACGTCTGAAAACAGGGACGCCCCCCCGCGTGTCGCTCGCGAGCATCGATCTCGACCGTACCGAGTGCGCGCCCGGCGACCCGCATCCCCAGCCCTTCTCGTTCAGATCGCCAGCGCCCGACATCGAGCAGGTGCCCTGCTACATCACGCGCACGAACGAACACGTACACGCGATCATGCGCGAAGGCTTCGAGCAGTCGCCCATGTTCACCGGACGCATCCGGGGCGTGGGTCCCCGCTATTGCCCGAGCATAGAAGACAAGATCGTCCGATTTTCCGAGCGCACGAGCCACCACCTCTTCCTCGAACCCGAGGGCCGCACGAGCGACGTCGTGTACGTCAACGGATTTTCGTCGAGCCTGCCGGCCGACATCCAGCTGCGTGCACTGCGCAGCGTGCCGGCACTCGAGCGGGTCGAGATGCTGCGGCCCGGCTACGCGGTCGAGTACGACTACTTCCCGCCGCATCAGCTGCGGCTCACGCTCGAGACGAAGGCGATTGCCGGACTCTACCACGCGGGTCAGATCAACGGCACGTCAGGGTATGAGGAAGCCGCGGCACAGGGGCTCGTCGCGGGCATCAACGCGGCGCTGAAGATCCGCGGCGACCAGCCGTTCATGCTCTCTCGTGCGGAAGCCTACATCGGCGTGCTCATCGATGATCTGGTCAACAAGGGGACCGACGAACCCTACCGCATGTTCACCTCGCGCGCCGAGTACCGTCTGCTGCTGCGGCAGGACAATGCCGACCGGCGCCTCATGCCGTACGGGCACCGGTTGGGACTCATCTCTGACGAGACGCATGCGGCCATGCGCGAGCGCGAGCGGCTCGTCATCGCCGTGCGCGCGCGCATCGAACGCGAGACCGTCGCTCCCGCCGCCGTGAATCCTCTGCTCAATGACCTCGGATCGACGCCGATTCCCCAGCATGAATTCATGGCCAGACTGCTGCGGCGCGACGAAGTGCGCGCAACAGATCTGTTCCGAGTGGATGGATTCGCGCACGACCCGCTCTTTCAGGCTGCACTCGACGACAGTGCCGTGGCCGAGCAGATCGAGATCGAAACCAAGTACGCGGGGTACATCGAACGGCAGCGCAACGACGTCGAGAAGTTCGACCGCGCCGAACACATGCTGATCCCTGACCATTTCGACTACACGCGCGTGCATTCCCTGTCGACCGAGGGACGCATGAAACTCCAGCAGGTGCGCCCCCGATCCCTCGGTCAGGCTGCCCGGATCTCCGGTGTCAGCTCGTCCGACATGTCCATTCTCATGGTCTATCTGAAAGTCTGAATCAGGGAAGTACCTGTGCGACGATGCCTCCGATGGCGAGCGCAAGCACAAGCGACCCGACCCAGATGATCATGCCCTCACGTACGCCACGTTCCTTGAGCATCACCATCAGCGAGGCGACACAGGGGACGAACAGTGTGATCGTCACGAGTGCGGCCACGGTCTGATAGGGTGTCAGCGCCATGTCGTACAGTCCCGCGGCACCGAAATCCCGCCGTACCAATCCCATCACGAACGCGTTGGCGGCTTCCTTCGGAAGCTGCAGCCAGCCCGTCACCAGCGGCTCGAGCGCGTTCTGCACCGACACGAGCGCACCGGTCACTTGCAGAATGGACACGACGAGGGCGCCGGTGAAGAACCAGGGACTCGCCTCCTTCATGAAGAAATACGTCTTGTAGCCGGTCTTCTGCAGCACGTTGCCGATCTGTGGCAGGCGCATCGGTGGCAGATCCAGCAGCAGCGGCGATGTTTCGCCGGGGATGCTCTTGTTGAGCACGGTGCCGATCAACACGAGGAACCCGAAGATCACTCCGACATAGATGAGTGTGGCAGTGCCGCCCGCCGTCGCCAGCAGTGCCGCGATCACACCGAGCTGGGCGGAACAGGGAATCGCCAGCTGGAGGATCGTGGTCGCGATCGTCTTTTCACGCTGCGTGCCGAGCAGTCGGGTTGTGATCGTCGCCATGGTCACGCAGCCGAACCCGAGAATGAGGGGAATGATGGCCCGGCCGTTCAAGCCGATGTGACGCAGGAGCCTGTCGACGATCGTTGCCAGACGCGGCAGGTAACCGCTGTCTTCCAGCACCGACAGGGCGAGATAGAAGCCCACCACCAGCGGAAGCAGCAGGAACAGGATGTACGTGAATGTCATCGTCACGGCACCGAACTCGCCGAAGAAGATGATGATCCATGGATTGTCGTAGGTGAAGGTGTAGTTCGCCGTCCGTCCGCGACCGAAGTCGACGGCCTCCCGCCAGAGGATGTTGTCGGCGCGCGTGCCCTCGTCGAAACGCCAGGCGCGCGTGTCGATCACATTGTCGTCCGCATCGACCAGCTCGGCCTCGACGGTGGTCGCCGCATCGCGCGCGACAAAGCTCTTGATGTGGAATTCCACGATGCGGTTGCCGATCTCCCCTTCGGTGAACCCGACGACGTCCTGTGCGACGATGACGCCGACGAAGAGGTAGACGAGATAGAGCACGCCGAGCAGGATCGGGATGCCGAAGATGGGACTCACGGCGGCACGCCCGAAGCGCACCGACAGACGTTGCGACGTATGGGTGTCGCTGACCACGTGCGCGATGATGGCATTGACGCGGTTGCGCCGGTCGATGTAGATCTCCTCCCGGCGGGAGACGTCCGCCGGGGGAATGCCGTGCCGCGCAGCGACGATCGCGTCGCCCTCGAGCACGAGCAGCGCCTCGGCCTGCGATCCGCAGGTCTTCAGCATGTCGTGCAGCTCCGCATGCAGCGCCCTGCTCTGCTTCCCCTCGCGGGTGCGTTCGATCATGTCGTGCAGACCGTCGAGTCCCTGCCGCTTCGTCGCCACGGCACCGATGACCGGCACGCCGAGTTCCTCTTCCAGTCGCTCCAGATCCACCGCGATGTGCAGGCGTCGTGCCTCGTCGAGCAGGTTCACCACGACGCCCACGCGCTTGCCGGCATCGATGAGCTGCTGGGTCAGGAACAGATCGCGCTCCAGATGCACGGCGTCGACGATGTTGATGACGATGTCGCCGTTGAGGATGATGTCACGCGCAACCGTCTCCTCGTCATTGAACGACGAGATGCCGTAGATGCCCGGGGTGTCGAGCAGGTCGTAATGCAGATACGAAGCACGGGAGATTTCCACGGTCGTGCCGGGGAAGTTCGACACGTCGACGTACATGCCGCTGAGGTAGTTGAAGACGACCGATTTGCCGACGTTGGGATTGCCGACAAGCACGATGCTCTGCCGCTGCGCGGTGTGCATCGGGCTGTCGGTGCCGAAATGCGTGTGGGGTCGATGTTCGACGGGAGTGACGTCGTGCATGGAGAATGCGCTGCGTCAGTCGATCGAGACGAGGATGGAGGCGGCCAGCTCGGTGCTGAGTGCGACCTCCTGCCGGCTGTGCCGCAGCACCAGCGTGCCACCGGGAAGGCGCTCGAGGCACTGCACGACGCTGCCCTCCATCAGGCCGATGCGGATGAACTGTGAACGGACGTCCCCTGCCGGCAGCGCACTGATGCGCGCCGACGTGCCCTTGCTGATATCGCTGAGTTTCATGTTGCGAAAGGTGCTGAAGAGGTGAATCGACGTGAGGGAGGAACCGGATGGTCACGCATCGGACGTCTGCTCGGCGGCACAGACGGGACAGACCCCGAAGATGTGCAGCACGGCATCGCTCAACGCAAACTGCATCGTGGAAGCCGCATCGCGCGCAAGTCTGTCCACACGTCGATCGCTGAACTCCTCGATGCGACCACATACGCGGCAGATCATGTGATGATGCGGCTCGCTCTGGTAGATCAGCTCGTACTTGGCCAGACGCTCGTCGAAGCGGTACCGCGCGATGATGCCACACGCGGTCAGCTTGTCGAGCGTGTTGTACACGGTCGCACGCGACACCTTGCTGCCTGCGTTCTTCATGCGGAGAAAGAGCTGGTCGGCGTCGAAGTGATCGCCCACCGCAAGCACGGCGTCAAGCACTTCGAAACGCTCCGGCGTGACGCGCAGTTTCTGGCGTTTCAAGTAGTCGGTGAAGTACGTCGCGATGTCTGGTTTCTCCATGTTATTTAGATGAAATCCAAATAAACTTACGTCGATTTTCGCAGCCGAACAAGTAACATAGTGCAATTCGGCGAGACCTGCGTGTCGCGGCCAGTTGGATGTTCGGCGGCGTGCGGATATCTTTTGCCATGACCGCAGACGACTTCCGCACGCTCATCGCGCAGCCCATGCTCGCGCCGATGCTCGCCGTGACCGACATCCCCTTCCGGAGCATCTGCCGCAGCCTCGGGGCGGGACTCGTCCACACCGAAATGGTCAGCATGCGCGGCATCGTCGAAGGCGACTCCGAAGCCTTCCGCTGCGGCGTCTTCGATCCCGCCGAGCAGCCGGTCTCGGTGCAGCTCGTCGGCTCGGATCCCCGCTACGCCGCCCAGGCCGTCGCGCTGCTGCGTCCCCTCAAACCCGCGATGCTCGACCTCAACTGCGGCTGCCCCAACGATTCCATTTGCGCGGGGGGCGCGGGGTCGGCGCTGCTCGACCGCCTCGACACGATGCGCGAGGTCATCGCCGCACTCGTGCGCGCGGCGGATGTCCCGGTCAGTGTCAAGGTCCGCATGCAGGGTAGCCGCCCGGGCATTGCGATCGGCGACATCGCCCGCGTGGTGGAGGATGGTGGCGCGAGCGCGCTCATCGTGCATGCCCGCGCCCGCACCCACCGCTACAGCCGCCCCGCCGCATGGGAAGCCATCGCCGACGCGAAGCGCGCGGTGCGGATTCCCGTCATCGGCGACGGCGACATCTTCAGCTCGCTTGACGCAGCACGCATGCGCGAGGAGACGGGCTGCGATGGCGTGATGATTGCGCGCGGCGCACTCGGCACACCGTGGATTTTCCGCGACATCGCGCACGGCAGACGCTGCGACATTCTCGCACATGCTCCCGACAACGAGGAACTCGGCGGGATCGTCGATCGGCATCTCGACATGATCGTGCGTGAGTTCGGTCCCATCGGCGCCCTGCCGCGCATGCGGAAACATCTGCTCTGGTACGTGCGTCACCATGAAGGCTTCGATGCACTGCGCGCGCATGTGATGCACAGCGAAGATCCCGTCGAGATCATCGCGGCCGTTGCACGCTTCTTTGCCGGCGATCCCCGCCGCCATGCTCCCGACGCAGCGGAATTCCGCGAACGCGAGGCTTCCTTTCGCAGTCGCGTGCTCTTCTGGATGCACGTGCCCGTGACGCTCGAGTAGCACGCATGCCATCCCACATTTCATCCAACGACTTCGACACAGATACAGGAGACCCGCTCATGCATTCCGTTCCAGCCCCCGTTCCGCAGCCTCCCATGACGCGCCGCCGTGTCCGCCGCCTCGCCGTGGCACGCACGGCCGCCACGCTCGTGACCGCGTCGTGGATGTTCGTCATCGCCGCATGCGGCGTGAACATCTTTTCGGACAAGGACGACGTCAACCTCGGCCAGCAGCTCGACGCGGAGATCCGCGCCAACCCGAAGGAGTATCCGATCCTGAAGAACCGGCCCGATGTGAAGGCCTACGTCAAGGGCATCACCGCGAGCATCCTCAACTCGCCCGAGGTCAAGAAGCGCGGGATCTACGCCTATGAGGTGGAGATCATCCACGACGACAAGACCGTCAACGCGTTCTGCACGCCGGGCGGGTACATCTACGTGTATACGGGACTCCTGAAATTCCTCGACAACGAGGCCGCGCTTGCAGGCGTGATGGGCCATGAGATCGCACACGCCGAACTGCGACACGCCACCAAGCGCATGAGCGCCGCCTACGGCGTGCAGATCATGCTCGCCGTAGCCCTCGGCCAGAATCCCTCGATGGTCGAGCAGATCGCCGCGAACCTCTTCACCAACCTCGGCTTCCTCAAGAACAGCCGCGACGACGAGATGGAGAGCGACAACTACAGCATGATGTACCTGCGCGGCACCGACTACTATCCCGGCGCCATCCGCTATTTCTTCGAGAAAATCGGATCGCAGGGCAAAGGCGGCACCGGCAGCTTCGAGAAGCTCTTCCTGACCCATCCACCATCGGACGAGCGGCTCAACAACGTTTCCAACAAGATGCGCGAGTGGAGCATCCCCGATCCCACCGACGCGCAGCTGTTCGCCGCCCGCTACAACGAGATGAAGCGGAAGCTGCCCTGAATTTCGGACTCGCACCTCCCTTGTAACGCCGGCGCCGCGCACGGCTTCCCCCCGCGGCTGCGGCGCGCGCTGTGGGATCGGTCGCGGTCGTGCATCTTTTCGGGGGATGGTGCGTAGAGCGGAAGGACGCTCGTTCCACGCGCATCCCTCATCCACCATCGGAAGCAGAACACGCGCAGACACATGCTTACAGTCAGCTCTCTCCGAAAGGAATTCACCAATGTCGTCGCGGTCGACGATGTGTCGTTCCAGGTCGGCCGCGGTCAGATTTTCGGACTGATCGGTCCGAATGGTGCCGGCAAGTCCACCACCATCCGCATGATCATGGATATCATCCAGCCCGATGCGGGACAGATCCTGATCGAGGGCCGGCAAACGGACGAGGCCACGAAGAACATCACCGGGTATCTGCCTGAGGAGCGCGGACTCTATCGCAAGAACAGGCTCGTCGATGTGATCGCCTACTTCGCGGCGCTCAAGGGACTCGATCGCCGGGCGGCGCTGGCCGCCGCCGCTCCCTGGCTCGAGCGCTTCAGTCTCGAGGGCGCACTGCGTCGCAACATCGAGGAGCTGTCGAAGGGCAACCAGCAGAAGGCACAGTTCATCATCTCGGTGCTGCACGCGCCGAAGCTGCTCGTACTCGATGAGCTGTTCTCGGGTCTCGACCCCGTCAACCAGGTGCTCATGAAGGACGCGCTGATGGAGTTCAAGGCCGACAACCGTGCGATCATCTTCTCGACGCACATGATGGAACATGCCGAGCGTCTCTGCGACGATCTGGTCATGATTCACAAGGGACACGTCGTTCTCGACGGAACGCCCGGCGAGATCAAGCGCGCACATGGCCGCAACGCGGTGCAGTTGTCGTTCTCTGGCGACGGCGGGTTTCTCGCCGATCTGCCCGGTGTTGTGCGGGCGGATGTCTCTGCGAGTTTCGCCGAGCTCGAGCTTGCCGCCGGCACCGACGGCAATGCCCTGCTCGCCGACATTCTCCCCCATGTGGATGTCAGCGCATTCGCACGCGTGGAGCCATCGCTGCATTCGATCTTCATCAACATCGTGGGGCTTCCCAGCGAGGTCGCCGCCGAAGACGAGACGCCTGTCGTGACCGCACCGCCGCCGCCCATCCTTCGCGATCCCCGCATGCGCAAGAGCATCTTCTCGCTGCTCGCGCTGCAACTGCTCGCGCTGTTCATCGTGCCGAATGCGATCCGCTTTCCGGAGACGTCGACGCGCGTGGCGGCAGTGGCGGTGCTCGTCGCGCTCGTCGTGCGCTTCGTGCAGTTCTGGAAGCTGCGGGCGCAGCTGCGTGCAGGGGCGGGCACGCAGGTTCCTTCCGGCAAGGGAGGTGCCGCATGATGACGCGCAAGGCATGGCAGGTCGCGCAGTGGGAATTCATCGAGCGAGCCAAGAAGAAGAGCTACATCATCGGACTCATCATCACGCCGCTGATCATCATCGCGTTCGCGGCGCTGCCGACGCTGCTCGGCGAGGCGGTCTCAGAAAGCAGTCGCGATCAGGTGCTGGTCTACGATGAGAGCGGTGTGCTCTTCGACAGCCTGCAGACCATCGTCGAGCGTAAGTATCGCAGCGACGAGGGGGAACCGTTGATCACGATGCACCGGGTGACAACCAATGGCGGCATGCATGCTGCGAAGGCGGAGATCGACCGCAGACTGCTCGAAGACCGGGCGCTCGGTGCGCTGCTGCTTCCCGCCTCGGTGTTCGATTCGCTCGGCATCGAGTACCGGGGGCAGAACGTATCGAACATCCGCCTGCTCGAGCGTCTCGAACGGACCGTGTCGGATCTGGTTGTAGAGCGGAAGATGGAGGGCGCGGGGCTCGACGCCGGAACCGTGCGCTCGCTGAGCAGGCGCGTGGGCATCCGCAGTGTGCGCGTGTCGGCGGAGGGCGAGACGGAGACTGGCTTTCTGCAGAGCTTCGGCCTGTCGTATGTACTGCTGATCCTCCTGCTGATGCTCGCACTCACGTCCGGACAGCTGCTCGTGCGGAGCATGGTCGAAGAGAAGAGCAACCGGCTCGTCGAGGTACTGGTCTCATCATGCAATCCGATGGACCTGATGTTCGGCAAGATCATCGGGCTGAGCGCGCTCGGACTGCTGCAGGTCGTGGTCTGGGGCATCCTCGCTGCGATCGTGGTGGTCGCCACCGGCGTTGAGGGACTGCCGCTCGAAAATCTCGGGCTGCTGCTGCTCTACTTCATGCTCGGATTCATCCTCTACTCGTCGATCTTCGTCACATTCGGATGCGTGGTCACCACCGAGCAGGAGGCCCAGCAGATGACGAGCTATTTGTCGATGTTCTTCACCCTTCCGCTCGTCGTGTCGTTCGTAGCCACACAAGTTCCCGACAACCCGATTCTTCGTGCAGTGACGCTCATTCCCCTGCTCACCCCGTCGATGATGATCATGCGCATTCCCGTTGTGGCACCGCCCGCCTGGGAGATCGCCCTGACACTCGGCATTCTCGTGCTGTCGATCATCGGCATGACCTGGGTGGCGGGCAAGATCTTCCGGGTCGGCATCCTGCTGACCGGCAAACGGCCGAGTCTCGACGAGATCGTCCGTTGGATTCGTGCATAGGAGACCTCATGAAAGACCTCATCTTCATCATCGGACTCATAGTTGTCATCATCATCGCCCTCAAAGTGTTTCTTTGGGCGGTGAAGACCGTGCTCATCGTCGGCGTCGTTCTTGCGATCGCCTACGGCGTCTTGCGCAGCATCGGGATCATCCGCGCAGCGCGGAGGGAGTAGCGACGGGCGCCTGCGCTCCGGTCGGGACGGACGAGGGCGTCCGTCCTCCCGAGATTGTGTATATTGAGTGTTTGCACAGAAATCATCTCGCACAGCGCACCCCATGGCAACACCCATCGTCGCAATCGTCGGACGCCCGAACGTCGGCAAATCCACGCTCTTCAACCGCATTCTCGGCGTGCGCAAGGCCATCGTTCATGACGAGGCCGGCGTCACACGCGACCGCCACTACGGTGAATCTGACTGGGCCGGTCACGACTTCATCCTGATCGACACGGGCGGCTTCGTCCCAGACTCCGACGACGTGTTCGAGCGCGCCATCCGCGAGCAGGTCGCACTTTCGATTGCCGAGGCCACGGTCATCGTGTTCATGGTCGACGTGAAGGAAGGCGTTCTTCCCATCGACGAGGAAATCGCCCGCATGCTGCGCAAGAGCGGCAAGCGCGTCGTGCTCACCACCAACAAGGTCGACAGCGAGAAGCACGTCGATAGCGGTCACGAGTTTTACGCGCTCGGTCTCGGCGAGCCCTTTCCCGTCAGTGCCGCGACAGGCCGCAACACCGGCGATCTGCTCGACCGCATTGTCGAGGGATTCCCTCCCTCGGTCGAGCGCGAGGATCCCGATCGCATGCAGTTGGCCATCATCGGCCGTCCGAATGTCGGGAAATCGTCGATCACCAATGCGCTGCTCGGCCGCGACCGCTCGATCGTCACCGATATCGCCGGCACGACCCGTGACTCGATCGACACGGTCTACCCGTACTTCGGTCGCGAGATCGTGCTGATCGACACGGCGGGACTCCGCCGCCGAAGCAAGGTGCGCGAGAACCTCGAGTTCTTCTCCACACTGCGTACGCTCAAGAGCATCCAGCGCTGCGACGTGGCGCTCTGTCTGATCGACGCAACGGCGGGGCTGACCCATCAGGACATCGACGTGTTCACCGAAGCCTCGGGACATCACAAGGGACTCGTGCTCGGCATCAACAAGTGGGATCTGATCGAGAAGGACGACAAGACGGCCAAGAAGTTCATCGACGACATCCGCGACCGTCTCAAGATGTTCGACTATGTGCCGATCATCACATTGTCAGCCATCACAAAGCAGCGTGTCTACAAGGCGCTCGACATGTGTCTGAAGGTGGACGAAGAGCGCAAGAAGCGCGTTCCCACCTCGGAATTGAACGAGGTACTCCTCGAAATCCTGCGAACCACGCCGCCCCCCTCGACACCGACAGGACGCGAGGTGAAAATCCGCTACATCACGCAGGTGCGCGAGGCGCCGCCCGTCATCGTCTTCTTCACCAACGAGGCGAAGTACATCCCTGAAAGTTACCGTCGCTTCGTCGAGCGCAGCATCCGCGCGCACTTCGGCTTCGAGGGCGTGCCCCTCGTGGTGCAGTTCCGCACCGGCAAGCCGGCCTGACAATTCTGCGGCCGGATGAGAACGGTTCGTCCGGCCGTGATGTTGTAGCAGGGAGGCGTCCACGTGACGCGGCATTACACACAGGAGTCGCCATGAGCGAAAACACCCAGAACAAGAACACTCCGAAGCGAGGCGAAACACCGTCGCGCAATCCCTTCCAGATGGGCGGCATGTCACCAACCATGCGGTGGGTGCTCGTCGCCGTCCTCGTTCTCTTCGTCATGCAGATCGGCCTGCGCTATCTCGCCGGTGGCGCAGCCGTACCCTACAGCACCTTCAAGCAGAACGTCACCGCCGGAAAGGTCGCCCGCGTCGACATCGACGGAGCCATGCTCACCGCCTATCCGAAGGGCACCGACGGCAAGGCGAAGACCGATGCCCCCTACTCGGTCGTGCTGCCCGGACAGGTCGAGGATCCCACACTCATGACACTGCTCGAAAGCAACGGTGTACAGGTCGTCGCGATCCAGGATACATCGGGCATGTGGACGACCATCATCTGGTTCATCATCCCGCTCGGCGTCATGCTCGCCCTCTTCTGGATGATGAACATGCGCATGCGCGCGCAGGGCGGCGGCTCAGGCGGACTCCTCTCCATGGGCAAGCTCAACGCCGAGGCCTATACGAAGGAGAAGGTCAAGACCACCTTCGCAGATGTGGCCGGCATGAAGGAGCAGAAGGAGGCCCTCTACGAAATCATCCACTTCCTCAAGCGGCCGGAAGATTTCAAGAAGCTGGGGGGAACAACGCCGAAAGGGGTCCTCCTCGTCGGTCCGCCCGGAACCGGAAAGACCCTCGTGGCCCGCGCCGTCGCAGGGGAAGCCGACGTTCCATTCTTCCATGTTGCGGGATCGCAGTTCCTCGAAATGCTTGTCGGTGTCGGAGCCTCGCGCGTGCGCGATCTGTTCGCCACGGCAAAGAAGAATGCGCCATGCATCGTCTTCGTCGATGAGATCGATTCGATCGGCCGCCGCCGCGGCGGTATGCAGGGATTCTACGGTGGCGGTGCGAGCGAGATGGAGCAGACGCTCAACCAGCTCCTCTCGGAGATGGACGGATTCGAACCAAACGAAGATGTGATTGTCATGGCCGCCACCAACCAGCCCGACGTGCTCGATCCCGCCCTGCTGCGCCCCGGCCGCTTCGACCGGCGCATCGCCATTGATCTGCCGAATCTCGCCGAGCGCGAAGAGATCCTCGCAGTGCACCTGCGCAAGGTTCCCCTCGCCGCCGATGTGGAGGTGCGAGCCCTCGCGCGCATGACACCGGGCAACTCCGGTGCGGATTTGAAGAACCTTGTCAACGAAGCCGCCATCCTCGGCTCCAAGAAGCGCCGTGACGCCGTTGCGATGGAAGACTTCCACACCGCACTCGACACCATCATGCTCGGACACGTGCGCTCGAGCCTCATCCTCAGTGAGGACGAAAAGCGCCGCACCGCCTACCACGAAGCGGGTCACGCGCTCATCGCCCGGTCCATGCCCGGTTCCGATCCCGTCACCAAGGTTACGATCGTCCCGCGGGGTCGAGCCCTCGGCGTAACCATGCAGACACCGGTTGACGAACGCCACAACTACACCAAGGACTACCTCCTCGACCGGCTGGTCGTTCTGCTCGGCGGACGCGCAGCCGAGCAGGTCGTCTACGGGACGATCTCAACCGGTGCCGAGAACGACCTGATGCACTGCACGACACTCGCACGCAACATGGTGGCGCGCTACGGCATGAGCGACGTGGTAGGCAACCTCTCCCTGATGGATCCCTCCGGAGACAACTATCTCGGCGAGAATCCCTTCGCACAGCAGCGGAACTTCAGCGACGAGACCCTGCGCGCCGTCGACACGGAAACCCGCCGCTTCATCGACGAAGCCTACGCACGCGCTGTCGCAATGCTGACCGAACGGCGCGAATCGCTCGAAGTCATCGCCGAGGCCCTCGTTGCGCACGAGATCATCGATGGCGTCGACCTCACCTCCCTGATCGAAACCGGCGCCATGCCCCTGCGAGGCTGAGACATGGTTTGACTATGCACGCTCCACCGTCGCGCTCGTCGTCGTTACAGCACGTGCCATGTTCTGCGTCTGCCTCTTCCGCACAGGCCCGGTGACGGATCTGCCGCTGGCTGTGATGTTCAGAAGCCTCAAGCGGGACGGCGGGCGAGACGGGCGGCGAAGGAGCCGTCCATCCGATGGCGATGGGGATAGGTCTCGATGCAGCCATCGGCATTGACCAGCTGGGCGTGCACATATCCATTCGCATTCTCGATCTCGAAGTCGGGATGCCGCTCGAGAAAGGCGCGCACCTGCCACATGTTCTCCTCCGGCTCGATCGTGCACGTGCTGTAGATCAGCACACCACCAGGCTTGACGAGCCGCGCCGCGTTGTCGAGGATCTCGCGCTGCAGGTCGACGAGCTGTGTGATGTCGTCCGATTCACGCTTCCATTTGATGTCGGGTTTCTTGCTCAACACGCCGAGACCGGAACACGGTGCGTCGACCAGCACGACGTCTGCGGGATCGAGGTCCACTGTCGCGGCGTCGGCTTCGAGCGATTCGATGATCGTGATGCAGAGACGCTCTGCATTCTGACGCACGAGATTGAGCCGTGTGTCGTACTTGTCGACGGCGATGATGCGACCTTCGTTCTTCATGAGCTCCGCGGCATGCAGCGCCTTGCCCCCCGGTGCCGAGCAGAGATCGATCACGGTCGCTCCGGGTGCGGGACGCATGAGTCGACCGACCAGACCGGCACTTTCATCCTGCACGCTGAAGCGGCCCTCGGTGTAGACCCGCGCCTGCCGGAGATTCGGCAGGTTGCGCACCGTCACGAAACTGTCGAGGAAGAAGCAGCGTCGGTAGTCGACACCCATCTCCGCGAGATCGTTGATGAACGTGTCGAAATCCGTCCGCAGCGCGTTCGGACGCAGCGTGAGAAAGGGCCGGATGTTGTTGGCCTTCAGCAGACTCTCGGTCTGCTCGAAGCCGAAACGGGTGTGCCAGCGCTTGACCAGCCACATGGGATGCGAGTGCACCACCGACAAGTACTGCTGTTCGTCGTTGGTGGCAAGGGGATAACGGATGTTCTCGACGTTGCGCGCGATGTTGCGCAACAGACCGTTGATCGTGTCGGCCAGCCGCTGACCGCGGAACTTCTTGACAAACTCCACCGCCTCGTTTACCGCGGCGTGATGCGGGATGCGCGTCAGAAACAGAATCTGGTACAGCCCCACCCGCAGTGCGTTGCGCACGTTCGGCACAACCTTCGAATACTGCCCGTGGTAGAACCCGGTCAGTACCCAGTCGAGCTTGCTCTGATTGCGCAACACGCCGTGGACAAGTTCGTTGAGCAGACGCTTGTCGAGCGGATTGAAGTCGCTCGCATTCATCTCCGCATCGAGGAGCTTGTCCAGATACGCGTCGGTACGCTCAATGCGCGTGAGAATTTTCACGGCGGTGCCGCGCACACCTTTGTAGAGATCCTTGATCTCGTCGAACTCGTTGTCCATACGGCGAAAGGCTGATGGTTATGTGGATGGTGCGAAACGCGACCGCTGTGGTTCAGTGGCCGCAAACACATGCGCGAGGAGTTCGCGCTCGGTGTCGGTGAGTGTCAGACCGCGCCGCTGCATTACGGCGGACGCCGTGCGCAGGAAACGGTCGAGGTCGTAGGTGACGAGGCCGGCGGCCCCGCCCCACGAAAAGCTCGGGAGGTATTTCGGCGGGAAGTCCCCGCCGTACAAATTGCAGCCGACCCCGGCCGAGGTGCCGGTGTTCAGCATGGTGTTGATGCCGGTCTTCGTGTGATCGGCAAGGATGCTGCCGAGAAACATCCGCCCGGTGTCGTGGTCGACACCTTCGAGCGTCATGCGCACCGGGGAGTAGTTGTTCTTCAGATCACTCGTGTTCGTGTCGGCGCCGAGATTCGTCCATGCCGCGAAATACGAATGTCCCGCGAAGCCCTCGTGTTGCTTGTTCGCGTACGAGTGGAAGATCACATCCTCCACCTCGCCGCCGACCTTGCAAACGGGACCGATGCTCGTGCCCTCATACACCTTCGCGCCCGCCTTGATGCGCGAGCCGCGCCCGACGTAGACCGGACCCCGCACGATCGCGCCGTGCATGATTTCCGCGCCCGCGTCGATGATCACGGGACCCTCGACCGGATCCACGATCGCGCCGGCGGCGATCACCACGTCCGCACCCACGTACACCTGTGCAGCATCGCACACGATCGCGTGCGGCGAGATGCGCGCAGTCGGATCCACCGTCCCCATCGCAAACAACCCCGCGTCGGATGCGAGCATGCGCCGGTTGTGCCCGATCGCATCCCAGGGCCTGCGCAGCACCGGCACCTCGAGCGTGACGAACGCGAGTGCGACTGCGTGTGCAAGCACAGCGCGCACAATGGGCTCCTCCGCCGGCATCGATCCGGAAAGTCCTTGCGCAAGCAACGCCCCGAACGCTGCGTGCAGCGCCGGAGAATGACAGGCCACGGCAATGAGATCGCCGTCACTGGTGAGGAATGCTGTGTCGGATGTCGTGGAGGACAGCACCCGTGCAGCCGCCAGATCGAGCAGCGCACGTCCGCTCACACACAGACATCCGGGGGAAGCCTCCGCCGCCGCAACCAAGTTGACAGCCGCTCCGCTCCGCTCGCGCATCACGTCTGCAAGGTGCGGGCGGACGGCAAGTGCGATCGTTGCATCGGCAAACAGACGCTCCGCGCGTTCACGTGCAGTGAACACACCGCAGCGCATGTCGAAGTCGGAATTGACATGCGTCAGAGGCAGCAGCGACGGCTGCGAGGTATCTTCGTAGAGGATGATGTGCATCGAGGTGCGGTCTAACTTTTGAAAGTACGAATGCACGCCCGATTTGGCAACACACCCGAAAGGTCGATAGAAAGGTCGGTGGACGTCCTCGTCCACCCTGCACCCACCGCACATCCGTCAATGGCGGACGAGGCGTATGCCCTCCGGTATCCTATTCCTTCACCACCACCCGACTTCTCGTACCCCTCCCATCACCCACCGTCAGCATGTATACCCCCGGCCCGAGCGTCGACATCCCGAGCTGCAGCATCGTCGTGCCACCTGCTGCAGGACGCCCCTCCCGCAGCACCACGCGCCCGAGCACATCCCGCACCTCGACGTGCACCTCGCGCACACCCGGCGTCCGCAGATCGACCCACGCACCGCTTCCCCCGATGGGATGCGGGTGTACGCCAAGAATTTCGAAGTCCGACGAGGGATCCCCCACCTCGACACTCGTGGGAATCGCCCCGAGCTCGTAGTACACCGAATCCCCAAGCGGCACGCGCGAGGTGAAGCCCCGGTTGTCGGTCGCCGTCACGTACCATTGAATCCAGGTCGTGCTCGCATCGGTCGGCAGATCGATCGCGTAGAGGCTGTCGACCGCCGTCGGCAGCGACACACCCGTGAAGCGCAGGTTCGGCGCGGTGCGGGAAAGCAGCTGCGCGTTCTCGAGGCGCCAGTCGGGATCCCACCTGTCACCCGAAATGTCGACGTACATGGCCAGCGGCTGTCCGGGTGTCAGCCAGTTCGGGGGCGTGTGGCGGATGTGCGGCGCATGGGTCCACGCGTAGTCGGCGAACGCGTCGAGCTCGCGATAATCGGATTTCCATGTCGTGTATATCATCCCCTCGATGCCCGCGATGCCGCGCATGCGCTCGCGCCAGCGGCGTATCTGCGCGGCATCCGCATCGTAGAACGGCGCGGTCACCTGCGCGAATCCGCGCCCGGAGAAAAACTCCATGCTGGGGATGTTCTTGGTGGCGGACCCGTTCCAGTTCACGATGCCGAGATCCTTCGGCACGAGATCGGCGCTGCCGCGCAGATCGCCGTTGACGAGGTAGTAGTTCTTCGCGACGGCATTGTGCTGCTCGTCGAACATGTCGCTCCACACCCACACGCGCGCGTCCGGCGAACGGCGGCGGATGATCTCCATGCAATGCCGCACGTTGTCGGCCAGCAGCTGCCCCGGCGTCAGGCCGCGCGCCAGATCCGCATCCTCCCAGTTCAGCACGCGGATCTCATCGTGCTGCATGAACCAGCTGCGCGGGCGCACGAGGGAATCGAGCATGCGGAACTCCCGCTCGATGATCGGATACAACCCGGGCTCGGACATCGTCATCGTCACCTGTCCGTTGTAGATCGTTACCGTGTGGTGATACGACACCGCAATGCTGTCGCCCGCCGCCAGTGCACCTCCGGGAAGCACGCGCAGCGTGGGCGGCGTGTGCCAGCGCGTGTACTCGCCGCTCCACGGCACCACGCCGAGCAGGGGATCCCGCAGCGTGTCGTAGTCGATCCCCTCGGTGTACAGCACCCGCGACGTGGCGTGCGTCACCACGAGCGGCGTGCCCGGCCTGCGCAGCAGATTCACGAAGGGCACCTCCTCGATCGCGAGATCGTCCCACCAGATCCGCCCCTCACGTGCACCCCACACGCCCCAATACACGCCGAGCGTGTCCACGTCAAGCGAATTGAAGGTGATGTCGAGCTGCCGCCAGCCGCCGGTAGTGGACGGCACGCCCAGCTCGCTGAACGCGAGACTGCGTCCGTCGGTCGTCAGCACCGCGATATTCACCCCGCTGGCGGGAACGAGATTCTCGGTGCGCACCCACGCGCGCACATGGTACAACGTGAACGGCGCCACCCGCGTCCAGTAGCTCACGCGCCCGTTGCCGTTCTGGGGATCCACAGCGGCGAAGTTCTCGAAGCGGATGGATGCGCGGCCGCCATGCCGCTGCACCGTGTCAGCGAAACTCATCGCACCCGGCGCATCCACAAAGCGGAAGCCCCCGAACACGTTGCCCGCGAACTGCTCGAAGCCGCCGTTCGGGGGAGTCGTCGTACGGTGTGGCACGAGCCGCGCCGTGTCGGCCTCGATCACGAAACGCTGCGCGCGGACCGGAAGTCCCGCCGCGTAGTTCGGATCGTGATACAGCATCGCATTCGAATACCCGAAGGGCATCACACCGGGAATGATCTCGAGCCCGAGCGCATCGGCATGCCGCACGAGCGCGGTGAGCGAGTCGAGGTAAAAGCGCGGCACCGTGGTGATGCGCGCGAACTTCGAGTCGTTGAGATGCACCGCGTTCAGCCGCAGCGAATCGGCCCGCGCCCAGAGCGCCCGCGCGGCATCGACGTTGTGCGGCACCTGAAGATTGGCGGAGTGGTAGAACCAGCGCTGCGGAAACTCGGGTGCATCAACAATGCGGAAGGGCTGCAGCCAGCCGCTGACGCTCACCCCAAACAGCTCGGCGAACGCGCGCGCACCGTAGCGGAGGCCGCGCACATCGCTGCCGACGAGCAGCACACGCATCGGCGTGCAGTCGAGCGCATAGCCTTCGGGACCTGGGTACGTCGCCGTCACCACCAGCCGCTGATCCGGAAGCGCTGCGAGCATGGTATTGAGGAAGGCACCGTGCAGGCCGATGAAGATGCCTGCGCCGAGCGAATCGTCAGCGGACCACACCCGCACCTCCAGCGTATCCAGCATCCGCGCGCGGAAGCCTCCGTTGATGATCGCCGCCGCTTCGCGTGCCGCACGGGCCTCGCCGGGCGCGGCAGCGGGATCAACGAGAATCGGGAGTCCCGCTGCATGCGACCACACCGCCGAGAAGTACAGCCGTTCATACGCCGCCCTCGGCTGCGGATGCAGCCGGTGCAGCAGCGTCTGCGCCATGCCAGTCGCCGCCCACAGCAGCACCCCGAGCACCACCATCACCACACCACGCATCACCACCTCGCTTTTCACAAAGATACAACGAGCTCGAAAGGAGGGTGGACGTCCTCGTCCACCGACCTCTCCCCTACCTCCTCACTACCACCCGCGCCTCGACAACCCCACCCCGCATCACCCGCAGCACGTACGCCCCCGGCGGCAGCGCCGACACATCCAGCACCCGACGCCACACCCCCTCGGCCGCATCCTCCACCCGCACCCACTCGCGGCCCAGCAGATCATGCACCGTCGCCTGCACCAGACCTCCACCGCCACGCAACTCGACCGTCATCACCGACCGTACCGGCTCCGGCCACACCGACAATGCCATCCTCGCCGCCACCGGCACATCCACTCCCACCACCTTCCGCAACAGCACGCGCAACGTGTCGGTAGTCACGCACCCACCGTTCCCCTCCCGCACGATCACGAATCCCGTGTCCACCTCGCCCCACTCCACGCGCACCCCGGCTTCCTCATCAAAGCCGAGCACGCGACCGCCGATCACCGACCACGCCCATGCCCGGCCCGCGATCGAATCCGTCCGGTACGACACAACACTCCCCTGGTCGGTGGTTGCAGCACCCGAGATCACCGGCATAGGACGCGGCACGAACCGTACGAGCAGTGTGTCCGAATCACCACCGCATGTCGCAGGCCCCTCGTCAGCCACGAAATACCCACCGTCCGTGCGCACCGTGATTACCGATGTCGTCTCGCCCGTGCTCCAGCGCGGGGACCAGATGATGTCACGCGCCTCGAGCACGACGCTGTCGCCGATGCACGACACACACGCACCCCGCATCGAAATCCACGGTTGCGCATTCCACTCCACATCCACACGGTGCTCTGTACGTCGAACGCACATTCCGCTATCACGACTTGCGGCAAGATGCACGACCGCCTCACCAGCATGCCGCCATCGGATACGCACGCTGTCGGTCCCCTGCCCTTCGACGACGTCGGCATTCGCGACATTCCAGATGCACGTCACATCCGTGGGCACACTGGTCGTGAACAGCGCGACCTCACCCACACACGAATGCGTCGGTCCGGAGATCACCGGTACCGGCATTTCCACTGCGGCGACCCGCACCGTATCCGACTGCGCAACACAACCATCGGCCGTCTGCACGGTCACGACATACGCCCCCGGAGCGCGCAGATGCCGAGAGCGCTGCCGCACGCCGTCGTTCCATTCATAGCGGACATACCCGTCCGATACCATGGCATGCACGGAGTCCCCCTCGCAGAAGGGTCCCGCATGCGCCAGCGTCACCACGGGCGCGGGAGCCGGCAGCACCGTCACCGTCACGGGCGGCGAGGCCACCATCCGTCCGCGCCGGTCGCGCGCGGACCAGAGATACGCGCCGGATGCATCCGCCACGAGACGCGGTCCCGTCGCGCCGGTGGACCACCGCACGCTGTCGTATCCCGGCGTCGCATGCAGCGTCACCGCCACGCCCTCGCAGAACGTGAGCGGTCCGTCGACGATGATCGCAGCGTCCGCCTGCCCGCCGATCGTACGGCACATGCGTGCTGATCTCCCATGCCTCGCGACCACATCGACGCACACCCGCGCGGTGTCCCCGTCCAGACGCTTCGCCGCGCGCAGCTTCCAGCAGACGACCACGGTATCGCCGGCGGGCAGGCCGTCATGTGCGACATGCACGCTCGCGGACTCTCCCGCATCCAGCATCAATCCCGGTGGCAGCGCGATCGTCGCAACGGGATCCTCCGCAACCCGATCGCCCGCATTCCACACACGCGCACACACTGTGATCGTGTCGGGTACATATCCCCGCAGGGAATCCCAGACCAGCGTGTCCGCTGCATCGAGTTCCATCACGAGCTCCGCCGAGCGTCCGAACACGGAGGCGTTATGCGTTTCGGTCATGACACGCACGCACCCGATCGACACCGCTGCTGTGTCCATCGTGACATGCACAACGGCCTGCCCTCCCGCAGGGAGATCCGCAGCTTCCACATCGAGCGCGAGCAGCGGCACCGCACCATTCCTCTGCACCTCCCGCGTCGTGCGGATGCGCACGCCATCGGCCGTCGAGGTCACGGTCGCCCCTGCATCTTCGATGAGCGTGTGCTCGAGGAGGAGTCCTCTGATCTGCAGAACCGGGGGATCGACCCGCAGCCCCAGCTCGAACGGCGGGATGCTCCCGACCCCACTCCATGCCGTCACCGACAGCGGAAGCCTCGCTCGCGCGCCGCCGCGAAACGAGTCCGTCGCGAAGGCTAGCCGCAGATGTGCGTGCAGTGATGTGTCGAGAATGGCGCGGTAGGACTTCGTCTGGAGATGATCAGATCCGCAGAAATTCTTCAACACGAGATTGACGATGCGCGTTTCACCGTCTGGGCACGAGGTGTTGTAGAAAATCACGCACTCCTGCCATCCAATCATCAGACCAGTAATCTCATCGTAGAGTTGCTGCAGATCCCATGCACGTGGTTCCAAGTACATTCTCCCACCTGTGTATCCTGCCAGAGAGATCAGGAGTGCCGGATCGACAACCCCGATCCCGATGGTGAAAATCCGGATCCTGTTTTTATTCGCAAGTGCAACGACGTTATAGAACGTTTCAGAGGTAGTGTCCAGACGTCCGTCACTCACAAACACCACAGCTCTGCAGGGATTCACTGCGTCAGTGGCGACCACTTCGATCGCGCGGCGCAGAGCATCGAGCCCCATCGATCGTCCCAGCGCAGGTAGGTTCGTGATGGTCGACGCCAGCGCTGCCTGGTTGGTGGTCATCGACTGTGCGATGCGGGTACTGTCCGCGCTCCAGATCACGGCGGCTTCATCATGCGAAGGATCAAGAAGTCCGACGAACGCATGCGCAGCATCGCGCATCGACTGATTCTTCGCCCCCAGCATGCTCGAACTCGCATCGAGCACGAGCGCAAGAGACGCGGCGCATCGTTGCATGGGTGCGGGGCACCACAACGTGAAATCCGTGATCTCGCGACCGTTCTCGTACACGCGGAACTGTGACGGATCATTGAAATACCGTGGCGTGCCATTGCATCCCGCCGAGAGATACAACTCGATCGTCGGCCAGTTGTTGATCACGCGTTTGAAGTTCAGCGTCCCCTGCGCCTGCAGCAGAACCGGCAGCACCGCCAGCAGCACCGCGAGAACGACGATACCCTGCAGCAGACGCATCCCGCGTCCAGCCGCACCGTGCACATCCTGCCTTCCACGCATTGTCGCATGCTCCTTGTATTCCCTGAAGACAACCCACCTCCCCTCAACCTGACCTCCCGTCACCCCCCGTCCGCAAATGAGCCTCCTCAAGAAAAACCGCACCTCCCCGAGGGGAGGTGCGGTACGGTCAACCAACAACTTCCGCGGGACGAAACCCGCGCACATTCAACGCAGCAGCAGACTCTCGTCGGCAGGTAACTGCTGGGAGGCGAGCATGCCGCGAAGGATCTCCCGGTACTCGTCCACGTCCGGTGCGAGACGGATCGCCGCCAGATACTCGCGGCACGCATCCGCAAAGAGGCTGCGGCGTTCGAAGTACACGCCGCGCACGACATGCGTGGTCACACTGTCCGAGCCCATCGCGGCGAGCTCCTTCTCCAGCTGCTCCACCTCGCGTGCAATCACCAGCGCCGTGTCCGCATCCAGCACACGGAAACTCCGCGGCGCACTCGCCGCTCCGTCGGTCATCCGCACCACGCTCCAGCGGTAGCTTCCCCCCTGTGCGAGAGGCAGCACGCCGGGATCGGCGGTGAACTGCGTGCCCTCGACCATGCGGCGATCCACGATGTCATTCCTCTCATCCTGAATGATCACTTCGTAGGTGGGGACGGGGTCATCGTCCACCCACGTGAACGCCATCGTGCCCCCGCGTTCGGTGGCCAGCGGGAACAGCGCCTCGAACACCGGCGAGGTACCGCGCACGGCGCCGTAGGTGTTGTGCACCTTGTCGTCGCGAGCGCGCTGCATCTGTGCAGCCGCATACTGCATGATTGCACCGGCCGCGTTCTCGCTCGAGCGTGCAGCCTTTTTCGGCACGAGGGTTGACAGCTGCCGCGTCGCATTCTGGTCGATGCTCACGAGCCGTTGACTGTTGACCATGAGCTTCGCGTAGCTCGAAAACGAGGTGCGCACGACATCGGTCGCCTTCAGCGTCATGCCGACCGTGAGCGGAGTCCACGACTTCGCGTTTTTCTTCGGGGCATGTTCCACCTTGCCCTTCACACTCATGACGACGAAGGAATCCTGCGCGACCGCTGCCGCGGGCAGGAGCAGAACGAACACAAGGGTGGGAAGCAGTCGGTGCAGGATCATGGATGGATCTCTCCAGGTGTGTCAGGGTGGTCTGATTCGTGAACATCGAACACCGCCGCAAGGCGCGCCACCGTTTCGGGAGGAAGAACCGGCTCGCAGGCCACGCCCTCGCCCATGTAGACGGGAAGCGGCGCGATCTCGAGCTGCCGGCGCACGAGACCCGAGAAGTGGAACAACTCTGTGATCCTGTGCACCTTGCATTCAGCTTCGATGCAGAAGGGCGCAAGCGGGATCGCCGCACCAGGGCCAGGGACCTCGGTCAAGCAGAGCTGCATCGCGGGGATGGACTCCCCTTCTACGTTCCCTTCCCCCCCATTTGTTTCACGACCCTCGATCTTCCACGTGCCGAGATGATCGGCGAGCGTCTCACGGTGGAGACGCAGCACATAGGGCAGCAGCATCTCCCATTCCTCGAGATCCACGAACTCGTTGAAATCCTGCTTCTGCGTGCCGAGCAGTTCATGCTTGACCGCGCTCTCGCGCAGCAGCATCATCTTGCGACCCGACAGAAAGCGCAGGAAGTACTGCTCGTCGCTGCGGCGGGGATCACGAAAGATCTCTCCTATGGGTGGAAGCAGTGCGCACCAGACCTCGACATCCGGCAGTGCCGCCTGCGGCGGCAATGCATGCCCCGCAGCAGTGCGACGCGCCATCTCCAGTGCGGAAGCCGTGTGCAACGCACGCAGCGCGGCATGTTGCAGACGCAGGTTCGCGATAAAGGCGTTGTCGTCGTCGAAGGCATGCACGAGCGCGGTGGCACGGGGTGCGTGCGACTCACTCCACTTCCGCACCGTGCGGTGCAGCAGCTTGAAGCGTTGGGACTGCACGTACGCGTTGCATGGAATGAACAGAAGGACCACCGATGTCAGAATGTCGTAACTGATCTTCACGTCGAGGAAGAAGTAGGCGATGATCGGCATGAAGAAGACGAGAACGGATTCGGTGACGAGCATGGTCGTGATCAGATACCCGACCGCGCGCGAACTCGCCACGCGCACACGCAAGGCACGGTAGAGCGCAATGCTCAGATACCCGAACACAAAGGCGACCAGCCAGTCGCCCCAGACGGGAATCGATGTGATGAAGGTGCCGGTCAGCAGCATGTTCACCACGTTCGCGTGGATGAGCACACCGGCCATGTCAGGTCCCTCGACGCCCATCGCTGTCGATCCGTCCGGCAGCGTACGCTCGGTTCGCCGTCCCATCGGTGTCGTATGCGTGTCGTTGATGTAGACGAGACCCTTCTCGTTGACGAAGCCCACCAGCACGATCGCCCCGTCGAAGAGCGACGCATAGCTGTCGCCACCGATCACATCGTCGATCGGGACGGTCTGGTACTGCTGATACGTGCCGCTGTAGGCGATGATCTGAGGTTCCTCCGGCACGGTGCGCACGGGAACGGCAAGGGAGGAGTCGTACAGCTCCATGAGACGCACAGGGAAGCCGGTCTGCCGCCCGTCCTCGAGCGTGCGATACGGCGTGAAGCGCCGTACCACCCCGTCGTCGTCGGGTGTCAGATTTACGAAGGCTGTGCGCTCGCGGGGGATGCCGAGCTCGGGTACGGGTTGGATGATGGTGCGCAGGGAGTCCTCGTCATACCCGGAGGCGAGGATGACATTCGGCACATCCGCAAGCGCCTGGCGCAGTGCGTCGATCTCATGCACGCGCTCCGGGGGGAAGCGTTCGAAATGCTGACGATCGAAGAAGACATCGATGCCGATCGCGCGCACACCGTAGGCATGCAGCTTGTAAAGCAGCATGGCGATCTTCGCGTCGGGCGCGGGCGACACTTCACCGATATTCACGACGACGACTCGGGGATCCGAGAACTCCGTGCTCTTGATCGCAAAAATCGCGTCGAGACTCACGTCTTCGATGTTCAGGAACTCGATGCGCCCGGTGACGGGCGAGAGGAAGGAGGTTTCGTCCTGTTCGGGGATGAGGTCGGCGATCACGCCGAACACGGCGGTCAGCGCGAGTGCGAGTGCCGCACCCGCGACAAACTCGATGTTGAACAGTGCTCGCAGGTACCGCTTCTTCATCGACTACCTCCTGAACCGCCGCACGCCGTCGGAGAGGTCGAACCCGAACAGCACGCTCACATACCAGCGCCACTCGCGGCCGTACGTCACGTTTTGCCCGGAGAACTGCCGCGTGAACGAATCGAGTCCGTACGCGCCGCTGAACGAAATGCGCGTGGGATACATCGAGAAGCTGAAGCTCTCGAGGCGAAGGTCGAACCCAACGTCCTTCTTCATGCCCGCCAGCGACGCCTCGCGCGGCGCCATCACCGCATCGCCCGCATCGAAGAACACCCCGCCGTACAGCTTGTCAAAGAGCAGATGCCCGATCCGCAGTCCCATGCTCGGCAGAATCGGGAAACGGTAGGTCACGTTCGCACTGTACACTTCGTTGCCGCCCAGCGCATAATACGTGTAGCCCTGCATGCCCATGATGCCGCCCGCGTAGAAGTTGAAAAAGTCGTCGACGGGCGCGCCGAGAATGCTGCCGCCGCGCAGCCGCACCGATGCGGTGTGAAGTCCCCCGGGAAGCCGCGTCGAGAGGAACACCTGTCCCTCGACACGATGAAACAGGAAGGAGGTGTAGCGGGGAAGCAGCATGCCGGTGGATGCATCGAACTCGTAGTCGCCCTGGGGATTGAAGCGGTTCGCCTCGTAATCATACCGCAGATGCGCGCGGAAGCCGACGGGATTGATCTCCGCGTCGCGGGCAGGCATGATCTCGTGATGCTTCAGATCGAGACTGAGTCCGTTGCCGATCAGGTACAGGTTGTCGCGCGCGGGTACGAGCACGTCGAGGTCGGGATTCCGGTAGCTGCCGATCGTGCTCGTGTAGCGGCTGTGGCGATAGCCGGCTTCCAGACTCGTGTGCGCCCCGCCGAGATTGTGGCGGACTCGGGCGGCGAACTCGAGGAGGTTGAAGTCGACATCGAGGCCGACGGGATCCACAAAGAAATCCTCGATCACGCTTTCGGTCGAACGTGTCACATTGTACACCTCGAGGTTCACATCGGGAAAGAGACCGAGATTGGCCAGCAGCGGCACGCGGTCGCGGTAGGTGAAGCCGAGGAAGAGATCCCGTTCGCCGTTGATGTTGATCGCACCGCTGGCAAGCATCTCGAGACGCCCGAGGATGTCGCTCGAGTAGAGCATGAGTCCCGGCTTGAGCAGGGCGAGTCCCGTGTTGCGGGGGTTGTACCCATCCACCCGCAGCGTCGGGAAGAACATCATGTTCTGGAAGATGGTCTTGTACGAGACGGACTTCGCGTCGGGCAGGTTCGCATCGTCATAGGCGGCCAGGCGCTCCCACTCCCAGTCGCTGGTGGAGGCCGACGCAATCGCCGGTGCGAAGCTGCGCGCAGGCAGGTAGTCGTTGTTCTCGAGGGCAAGGGGAGCGGCGTTGCGGCGAACAGCCAGTTTGTATCCCCCCGCGGTGTAGCGGGCAAAGGCGAGCGTCCCCTCCCCATTCACGACAGGCATGAAGGCGCCTCCGGTCACGTTCGTCAGCTGCGAACGCTGCATCGTCGCGAGTTCCATGGCGTAGATGTTGAAGATGCCCGTGCGGTCTGCCGCGTAGTACAGCGTGCGGCCGTCGGCGCTGTAGCGGGGATCGCGATGGTCGAACTCCGGGTCGCTGAGCAGCACACGCATGTCGCTGCCGTCTGCGTTGATGGTGGCAATGCTGCGCTGCACGCGCGCACTGTAGCCGAACACGAGCGAGCGGCCGCCGGGATGCCACTGCGGCGTGAACACCTGCTCACCGTTCGTGAACGTGGTAAGTGCACGCATGTCGCCACCGAGCGTGTCGACGGTGGCGAGGTTCACCGTGCCGTCCTTCGCATGCACGAAGGCGATGCGCGCACCGTCGGGACTCCAGGTGGGACTCGTTGCGCGCAGGTCGCGCGTCAGACGGCTCTCCGACTTCGACGCGAGGTCGTACACATAGAGATCGTAGTAGAGGTGTCCGTAGACGCCCGGGGGATTGTACTTCGCGTACAGAAGCCGGCGTCCATCCGGCGAAAGGGAGACGGCCGAGCGGACACCACCGACAACGAGTTCCTCCTTCCCCGTCTCCATGTCGCGCGCGTACACGGCCGTGCGGCCGAAGTAATCCGAGGTCTTGTTGGAGGTGTAGTACAGTGTGCGGCCATCGGCGCTGAAGACGGGATGCAGGTTCGCGAACCCGACCTCGCCGACGATGTCGCCCTCCACGCGGGCGCGCAGCACGGGCGCGATGCGCGCGGCGTACTCGGCGGCGATGGACTGCTTCCACTCGGCGTAGAGGTCTGCGCCCGACTTACCCAGCACGTCGCGGATCGCACCATCCACCGTGAAGATGAAGGGCTTGCTCATCGCACGAGTGATCTTCACGATCGCATCCTCGCCATAGGTGCGCGAGATGTAGCGTGTGAGGTTGTAGCCCGCGTTGTAGACGCTCTCGTTGCCGAGGCTGGTCTTGCCGAAGGCCTGCATCTCACCCCAGGTGAGCATCGAGTCGGCGAGCACGTAGGAGCGCAGGATCATGTCGCGGTGGGCATCCCAGTTCTCGTAGCCGAACTGGTAGCGCATGTACTGCGCCGTGCCTTCTGCGAGCCAGGGTGGCACGACGATGCCGGGAATCGGATACGACACGAGCGTGTTCGGGAAGCCGTAGAGCACGTCGTTGCGGCGCTCGCTCTCGTATCCGAACCACTGCAGCGTGAGCGCGGGCATGCTGCGCCCCCACTTCATGGCGGCCTGCATCTGGATCACGTGCGTGTACTCGTGCGCGATCACGTTGCGCAGCCAGTTGTGCGTGCCGCGCAGTTCGAAGTCCAGCGGTGAGGCCCAGATTTCGATCTTGTTGTTGAAGAAGTAGGCCGCGCCGTTCGAATAGTCACTGATGTCCTTGATCACGAAGTGCACCTTCGTGCTCGGCACCTGGTTGTACAGCGATGTGATGGGACCGTGGATGTCTTCGGCGATGCGCGCCACCACGCGCGCCGTTCGTTCTGCCCCTTCGTGATAGCTGACGGTGAAGTGCTTTGTTTCGATCGTACGCCAGGGCAGCTCGGGGGCGGAGTAGGCGTCAGGCTGTGCCGCAAGCCGCGCGGTCGACGCCGCAAGCAGCAGCACCGCGAACAACGCGGTGCGGGAAAGGAAACGCCGACGAAGGCCGGCGTCCTGGAAGCATGTCGTGTGCATGGTCATCGCACGATGGCAATCTTGATGATCTTTTCGCCGCTCAATCCCGGAGCCGTTGCCTCGACTTTCGCGAGGTAGACGCCGCTCTGCACGGATGAGGCATCCCACGACACCTCGTTGTCCATGCCGCCGACCGCAGTCGCCGCCAGCTCGTCCACGAGGGACCCGGCAAGGTCGCGGATCGTCACGCGCACAGCGGCGTTCTGCGAAACATGGAAGCGGATCGCCGTGCGCTTGTCGTAGACGGGATTCGGCCAGTTGTAGCAGCGCTCCTCGGGGAAGAAGGTGCCGCCCGTCACGACGGGGTCGCCACTCGCGCGCGCGATGCCCCGCTGCGTCTCGTCACCATACTGCGCGCGCCAGCGCAGTCCATCCGCGGCGAGACGTGATTGCGTATTGAAGAGGAAGACACGTCCGCCGTCACCCGCAGCCACGATGCCCAGCGTCGGCGACTGCGCGCCGAGCGGCATGAGCACGACGTCGGCCTCGCGCGGAAGCGGCACGGGGAATCCCTCGGCCTGCCGGGCGCGCGTGGTCAGCTGCGAAAGCCGTCCGTCTCCCGCCGCAAACACTGCGTCGCGTGCATCGCCCGCGAGCCGCACGGCGAACACCTGCGTGGCGGATGCGGTGAAAGGATGGTTGTCGATCGAGGCGAATACGCCGTTGAGCACGCTCACGCGTGTGGAGTCCGCAATTAAGAGATCCATGCGTCCGTCTCCGTCCACATCGCCTGCGCCCATGGCGCGGCGTGCCCCCGAGAGCGTGAACATGCCGCATTTGACATCCTCGTAGAAGGTGGCGCGTCCGTCTGAGGTTGGCGCGAACACACCAAGGCCCTGCCCGGCTGGAGCGACGCTCTCGAGGCGTCCGTCACCGTCAAAATCCGCTGTGACAATTTGAAAGGGACCCGCGGTACTGGGATGCGAGCGCACGGAGAGTCCCGTACGCGCGGGCGTCACCACACCACCCGTCACATCGATGAAGTGGACCGCGTCGATCGCATTGGATGCCACGACGAGTCCAGGGGTACCCGATGCGGCGACGGCGTGCACACCCCATCGTCCCGCCTCGATCGTCGTGCGGGCAACCGTGCCGGTCACCGCCATCACCGTGTCGAAACGGCTGCCTGTGAGCACGTAGCGCAAGGCCCCGTCGGCGATCATGAACGCAGAAGCCTGCGCACCTGTCGCGTCACCGAAGCTCGCGTTCGGATGCGCGAGCAGGTGCAGAAGATCGACCGCTCCATCGGCATCCGCATCACGCGCGGTCGCAACATGAACCCGCGTCGTCGTCTCGTCGGCCGACACGAGCACGAGTTCCGGCACACCGTCGCCCGTCACGTCACCGGCCAGCGCGGCCGTGACCACGCGCCGCGCGAGGGGATCGCGCAGCACGACGGGTGCGTTTATGCCAGTGAGATACGGAGTGCCGTCCGCGCGAAGCGCGACAAGCACGGCGCCGGCTTCGGCGGTCTGTGCGGTGACGAGCACTTCATGCACTCCGTCTCCATCGAGATCCGCAGTCTGCACACGCATGCGCGCGGAGTCGCTGCCGAGCACGGACCGCAGATCCACCGGCCACCCGGCTACAGGTGCCAGGGTGTTGTCGCCAAGGGCGATGTCGAGGGACATCAGCGGACCCGGGAGTCCGAATCTGTCGATCGTCACATGCGAATACGCACCGGAGTTCGCGCGGGTGTCGGGATTGGTCAGCATCGAGAAACTGTTCTCGTAGAGCGGTGCGATATTGCCCTCGAACCAGTAGTCGACGGGCGAGCCGCTTCCGATCGTGGCCCCGAAGATCGAGGGAATCGTGCGGCCGATGTCCTGTGCGCCTCCCGCCTGTTCGAGATCCACCCCTCGCAGCGATGGTGTGCTGTTGACAGTGTTGTCGGCGAGCCCGCGACGAATCACGTCCTCGTCCACATGCCAGATCAGGAGTCCACCGTTGACGCGCTGCTCGGCCTTGTCGGTCACCACAGTCCCGCCGGGCAGGCTCCAGTCGAGATCCTCGACATCGGTCACCACACCTTTGAGCAACGCGATGCTGCCGTTCTCGAACCCCGTCGTGTCTTTGGCGAAGCGCAGTTCGAGATCCTGCCCGCCCGAGCGCATCGTGATGCGCTGTCCGTTGCCGCCGGGATCACGCTGCCGGTTCTCGATCAGCCAGTACTCGCGCGCCGTGACCGGCACGCGGATGATGTCTGCGGTGGACGGCTGGTCCGTGCGCTGCGCCGTGATGAAGTACGGGCGGCGTCCGGCCGAGGCCTCGCGCGGCACCGTCCACCCCAGCGCCATTTTCTCCCACGCCGACGGCGCCGGCGGCGCGATGCCGCCATAGGCGAAGATGGATTCCGGATCCATCAGTCCGAATCTTCCGATGCCCGTCACGCCCTTCTTTGTGTCGAAGAGGTCGGGCAGTCCCGCCCAGGTGCCGAAACTCGCAGCGAGCAGTCCGTTCGTCGTCAGTTCGAGCAGTCCCGCCCCGCCCGTAAGCAGGGGAATCTCGCGCACATTCGTCGACGGCAGCACGGCCGTGTTCGTGATGTGGAAACTCCCGCCCTGCATCGCCACGCCGCCTACGGTCGAGACCGCGCTCGCCGAGTTGAAACGACTCAGCAGCGCGAAGGTGCGCGACGGCATGGCGCGCTACGGGCTGCCCAACGACAAGGCTTGGGG
>JAEYUG010000006.1 GCA_023432805.1 Bacteroidota bacterium
CGGCGCCAGCACCTTTGCCCCAAGCACCTGGTGCAGAATGTACACCATCATCGAATGCCGGCCGAAGAAGGATAACAGCGCCAGCGCCCGCGTGCCCTCGTTGCGGCGCTGCAAACGCGAACAGCAGAAACGCCCCGACCGCGGTCAGCACATACCCGACGGTGGGGGGATAGAAGATCTCCGAATACCCGGCCCGGAACTCCAGAATCGTCCCGTCCGCGAAACTCTCGATGCCCCCAACCGGCACCACGAGCAGCACAACCCCCACAACAATCAACGCCGCACCAGCCGCACCGATCCGCACCCCGCCGATCTCGTTGCCGTTCGTCACCGTCGCCGCGAACACCCCGGCGCCCGTGAACGCGAACGCCATCCACGGCAGCAGGGGAAACCATCCGTCCACCAGCGCACCCTGCAGCACCCGACTGAGCGCCGGAATCTCCAGCTCGCTCAGATACACCTCGTACACCTCGGCGTTGTATCCGACCAGATGCTGCAGCACATAGGCCGCCACGACGATGATCACTGCAATGAGAAACATTTCCGATGGGGGATACCGCCGGGTCGCGTAGATCACCGGCATCGCGATGCCGATCAGATACAGCACGTCGTACGAGGTCCACGGCAGAATCTCCCACAGCAGCAGATCGAGCAGCATGCCCGTCAGCACCACGAGCGCCCCGCGCTCGAGATAGTACCGCGCATCATGCCGTTCGGAGCGCATGCGCACGAGACCCGCGCTCAGCGCGATGAACACCGGCGCGGCATAGGATCCCATCACCCTGTACCACATGGGATGCGGCTCGGAGAAATACGGCGAGAGATTGGCGGGAATCATCAGCAGAATCGCGATGCCCCGCAGCAGGTCGATCCAGAGATGGCGGTCCGACGCCGCAATGCGTGCGATCATGCGGCCAGACTCCTGTCGCCTTCGATCCAGTACCGGTGCCACAGCTCGAAATTGTACAGCGCCCAGATCTGTGTGGTCACATTCACATGCGTGCGCTCGTAGCGCGCGAGCAGCGACCGCACATACCCCTCGTTGAAATACCCGTGCCGCGGCGAGAGCAGCAGCCGCTTCGCGTGTGCGAAGATCTCGGGCGTCAGCATGTTCCGGCCGGATCCCGCAAACCCGATCTTCCGCCGGTCGATGATCTCGTCGGGCAGGATGCCCCGCAGCGCCTGCTTGAGAATGTACTTCGGCACGTTGTTCCTGATCTTCATGCTGGAGGGAATGTGGCTCGTGAACTCCACCAGCGCATGGTCGAGAAACGGCACCCGCGCCTCGATGCTCGTGGCCATCGTCACCTTGTCGACCCGCATCAGCAGCAGCTCCGCCAGCCGGTTGCGCAGTTCCCAGTAGATCATCTCGCCGAGCGTGTCCGCCCCCCGCGCCTCGCGCCAGCGCCGCATCCCGGCCTCCGCCAGCGCATGCGACTCCGCCGCACCCGCCGCCCGCAGCGCCTCGTCGCTCAGCAGCAGCCGCTTCTCCTTCGTGTAGAAGGCCAGCGCATTGCTCCAGAACACCGGCTCGTTCTCGAAGAGATTGCGGATCACATTCTGCTGCGCGTCCACCCCCCGCATCTCCATCGCCACCGCGATGCCCGCATACGCACTGCGCCGCACCCATGCCGGCAGCGCCCGCACCCAGCGGAAGTCGTCAGTCAGCCGCCGCGCGCGCAGATACGCGGCATACCCCGCGAACTGCTCGTCGCTGCCCTCGCCGACCTGGATCACGATCGTGCCGTTGTCGCGTGCCAGCTTCGAGACATGATAGAGGGGAAAGCAGACGGGATCGGCCAGCGGCTCGTCCTGATGATGCACGATCGTCGGAAGCAGGTCGAGGAAGCCCCCGTCGTCGATCACCACCTCGTGGTGATTCGTGCGGAAGAGCGCCGACATCCGGCGCGCCCATTGAAACTCGTTCGTGTCCTCCTGTCCGCGGATCGCGACGGTGAACGTGTCGACCGCGCGATCCATCATCTTCGCCATGAACGCCACGTTCGCACTCGAGTCGATGCCGCCCGAGAGAAACACGCCGAAGGGAACGTCCGACATCATCCGCTTGCGCACCGCGGCATCGAAGAGTTCGATGATGCGCCCGGTCACCGCGCGTTCGTCAGTGACGTCGACGTCCGGTGCCGGCGCCGTGACGGGATCCCAGTACTCGGTGTCGGTTACCGCCCCCGTGCGGTCGATCGAGAGATAGTGCCCCGCCTGCAGCTTCGATATCCCGCGATACATCGTCATCGGCGCGGGCGTGTGGATGAAGGTCAGATAATGCGAGAGCGCGACCCCGTCGACCTCCGCCTGCACGAGGGGATGTGCCAGCAGCGCCTTGATCTCCGAGCCGAACACCACCGTGCCGGCCACCATCGTGTGATACAGCGGCTTGATCCCGATGCGGTCGCGGTACAGCAGCAGCCGTTCGGTATCCGCATCCCACAGCGCGATCGCGAACATCCCCTCGAACCGTTCGATGCAGCGCTCACCCCAGTGCCGGTAGGCATGCAGAATCGTCTCGGTGTCGGTGCGGGAGCGGTACGTGCAGCCGGCGCGTTCGAGCTCGGCGCGCAGCGCGAGATGATTGTAGATCTCCCCGTTGAAGACAATGTGGATGCGCCCGTCTGCGGAGCTCATGGGCTGATGTCCCGCCGCGCTCAGATCGATGATCGAGAGCCGTCGGAAGCCGAATCCCACGCGCCCGCAGCTGCTGACGAACTGGCCCTCGTCGTCGGGACCCCGGTGCACGATCGTGTCGCTCATCGCGCGCAGCATCGGCACGTCGATCGCGGGACCCGAGCGCGAAGGGGAGAAGACACCGGCAAAACCGCACATGCACGACACTCGCAATTGGTTCAATCTCCCAACATAACATCCGCGCCACCCTCCCACAATGCAACGGAGCAAGGACGCCTTCGTCCGTGACACCCCTTATCTTCCGGCATCGTTCCAGTCATATTGATTCCATCCCCCCTCCGCCGTAGATTGAGTGATCATGACAGATTCGATCACGGCCCAGGTCTCCGACGAGAAGCGCCAGCAGTCGCGGCTTGAAGACAAGCAGCTGATCCGCCTTGCGCTCGAGGGCAATCAGGACGCCTACAAGCGCCTGATGAAGAAGTACCACAACGCGATCCACCATCTGATTGTGCGCATGATCGGATACGGTGGCGAAGCTGAAGACCTCACCCAGGAAGCCTTCATAAAGGCATTCAATTCGCTCGAGACCTTCAACGACGAATTCGCCTTCAGCACCTGGCTCTACAAGATCGCCACCAACAACTGCATCGACTACCTGCGCAAGCGCAAGCTGCGCACTTTCTCGATCGACAAGCCCGTCGAATCGCACGACGGCGAGTACCAGTACGAGATCCCCGACCACACCTACATTCCTGACACCAACATCCTGCGGCATCAGCAGACCCGCACCATCCAGCAGGCCATCGACGCCCTGCCCGAGAAGTATCGCATCGTGATCGTCATGCGCCACCAGCAGGAACTCAGCTACGAGGAGATCGCCGACGAACTCGGCCTCCCCCTCGGCACCGTCAAGGCCCACATCTTCCGCGCCCGCGAAATGCTCAGCCGCCAGCTCCGCGGCAAAGTCGGCGACTACTGATCCACCACCGGAGCGCGGACGCCCTCGTCCGCATCCCACCGCCAGCGGACGGGCGGCGTCTCGCCGCCAATGGGTGGACGGCGTCCCGCCGTCCATAATATCCGACCTCTTCCTCCGAAACCCTTGCGTCTCTCCGGAGATTCTCGTACCATCCCAGATCTCCAGTTCTGCATCCACGCACGCGCAACCGCGTCGTGAATTGATGTCATGGCGACCCTGACGTGCGTGATGCTTCACCAACCAGGAGGGAATCAATGCGCTACAGCACAACCCCGACGCTGCTGGCCCTGCTCGCAGTCCTGCCCCTTGTCATGCCTCTGCAGGCACAGGAACTCGAATCGCTGCGCATCCAGCCGACGATCACGGCGAATGCGGGGCAGTGGCATGAACAGGTCCGTTATGCCTCGGTGTTTCGGGATCAGAGCGTGATCTTTCAGAGGAATGGTGTCGAGGTCGTCAGTACCCTGCCGGCGTGCAGACCGCTTGTGCTGCTGCATGAGTCTCCTGCACCTGTGCTTCCGGAAACGCGCGCGGTGCAGACGCTCCGTTTCGTGGATCCATCACCGCGTCTTCAGGTGCTACCCGGACGACCGCTGGGCATGCGGTCGCACTTCTATCTAGGGGGCACGCGCGATGCGGGAACTGCCAACGTTGCGAACTATGCCTCGGTGCAGTACCGGAACGTCTGGGATGGAGTCAGCATCGAGTATGTTGTGCACGACTCGGCAGTCACACAGCGCGTCACCATGCTGCCGGGTGCGGATCCGTCGGTCATCGTGTTCACGTGCAGGGCAGACGCTCGGTTGGAGAACGTGGTGCGGCTGCGTCGCGGTGTCCACGCAGATGCAATCGGCGTTCGACAGGAGGGTGGCACGGTGCGTCTCGTGACGGCCGATTCCGTCGTCACCGATACCACGATACTGGACCTTGAGTTCGGTTTCTTTCTTGGTGGCAGTGGCAGTGAGTTCCCTCTGGACATCACGACGGACCCCGAGGGTAGCATCTACATCTGCGGGGTGTCGACGTCGCTCGATTACCCCCTGCTTCGTGCACATCAGGGCACCATGCGCGGTGGGGGAGATTACGTGCTGACGAAGCTGGACTGCCGCGGCTCCGTGGTCTACAGCACCTACTATGGTGGCGCGGGATCAGAGGCATTTATGAGATGGGAGCCCTCCCGCCTCGGGTATGCGTCGATCCGCAGACACATCGCCGCGACCGCGTCGGGACAACTGTATCTGCAGGGAACCACGACGTCGCAGGATCTTGTGTTCAGCCGGAAACTGCTCGATGATCCGGCCCGGCGTTTCGACTCCGCCTGCTTTCTCGCCCGTTTCGATGCGATCGGTCAGCTTGATGATAGTGCGGTGTTGCTTCTGGATGCGACACGCGCGTGGGTCACGCACATCGCGTGTGATTCACGCGGCGAACCACTCCTGTATGGCATCGCGCGCGACTCGATCTCGTTCATTACGAACAACACCCTGCAGCCTCTCTTTCCCGGCCCGGGTGCGACCTTCATGTTCAAGCTGTCGTTCGATCTGAGTCAGCTTCGCTGGGGGACCTATTGGCGACCCGGGACGAATTTTACTCCCATTAACAACTGTGCTCATGATCCGAATCAGTATCTTGATGTTCTCCACGTGGATGTGCAGGACAACATCATTCTTTCTGGAAACATGGCACAGCGCTATGTGACGTGGCCACTCCTTGTAACAGGAGATGAGGAATATGAGTGGGGTACCTGCAACAGCGCAGTCAGCAAGCTGAATCCCGATGCATCCGTCAGCATCTTCACCAGGTACATTGGTGCTTCAACTGGTACAGTCAGTTCGACGCTGATTCAACATGTGACGTCGGATCCACAGGGCAACATCCTCATCACCGGTACGAGTTCTGCACAGTTTCTGCGCTACCTCCCCCGTGCAACAACACCATCCGGATTTGACGGTTTCATCGTGAAGCTGTCTCCTCTGGGTGTCTTCAAGCGTGGGAGGAGGCTCGAGGCGACGGGGTCCGGAATGATTGCTCTGTTTTCCTCAGGTTATGCGCATGGCACCATCATGGGGTTCGGTTATACATGGCCGCACTCTGATGCACTGCTGCAGCCGCGAGAACATGCAGTCGGCTCAAACCATGGTTTCCGCATCTACACATGGGATGCGGAATCGCTTGCACCGCGCTCAATCTCTCCCTTCCTCTCCATGCGACGTGGAGCCATTCAACTGACGGAGCATTACTTTAGAGATTTTTGGCCATTATTCCCCCCTCATCGATTCACGACCACGGGACATCTTGTCTTGCTCGGCCCATTGACGATAGGACCGATGCAGATCGATACCGTGCTTGGATATCATGCGTTCAATCATCCGAACGTTGGTGCGAAGGTCAAGGACCCGTCGTTGTTTGTCACCCGGCTGCAGGTTGCACGGGGTGCAGCCTCGTCCACGCAGACACAGGGGCCGGATTCGCTCGTGCTGCACATCGATCCCCTGCTGCCGGTCAGCGAACGCTTCCCCTTCACGGCGACTGTCACGAACACTTCGCCCAACATCCTGTACGATCTGAGCATGTCGCTTGGTCTGCCCTCCAGCGTCGTGCTCGATCCCGGCAGCCAGCAGCACCCGCGGAAAGCCATCCCCTCGATCCTTGCACCCGGACAGTCGTGGGCGGCCTCGTTCACGTTGAAGGCAGACAAGGCGGCGATCCGCGATTCGGTGCTTGTGCTCCGCACCTTCGTGCATTATTCCGATGATGCCTACGGGCGATCGTGTCCACCCTTGACGGAATGGTCGGAGAGCCGCGTCCGGATCATCCGAGATTCGCAGTCCGCCCCGGAAATTCTCTGCGACATGCAGGTTCTGGATTCGGTGGCACTGGCCTCGGATCAGCTGTCCTATGAGCCGACGATCATTCCCGTCATGGCAACAGTGCGAAACGGATCGTCTCGTCCGATGCATGTGGCACAGACGCGTCTGTCTGTTCCGCGGGGAGATGTCCAGCTTGTTCCCCGCGCCGACAGCGTGCGCACGATCGGAATGCTCGCACCGGGCGAGTCGCGTCTCCTGACCTGGAACATCCGCGTGCTCGCCGCCGTGTACGCACGCAGCGTCCCGATCCGCGTCAACTCGTATGACTCGCTCGGCAACATGCTCGGGTACTGTCTTCGTTTCGTGCACGCCCCTGCGACGCGGGGTCTGCGATGCGAGGGAACGAGCGATACACTGCTGCAGTATGCCGTGCTCGATGGTCGGTATATCCCGGAGATGCTCACCCTTGCGGCACAGATCGGCAATCCGATTGACTCGACACGAACCCTGCGCCTGGCCGCGATCGATCTGTCGCGGGCGTCGCACCTGCAGCTCGATGCAGGCGACAGTGCCACACGCAGTGACATCATGCTTCCCCGCCTGGCCGCTGCGTCCCTCAGCTGGACGGTGCGCGGCCACGTTGCCCCTGCGCAGTCGACGACCGACACGGTGGTGTTCCGGTATGTGGTGGATCCGGGTGGGTATGTGGATTCGTGCCTTGCACTCGTGCACATCACGCGCGAGGAGGTCACGCTGGCCTGTGCGCTGCGCGCACCAGACACTCTCGCGCTCGATGCGTCGGGCACGCAGTACACGGGCATGCCGGGCACGCTCTCGGCGCGTGTGAGCAACAGCGATGCGCGCGCAAGCAGCGCGCTCACGCTCACGCTCGAGGTGGATCCCGCCGACGCGCTCACGGTGCTCGATCCGCTGCTGCGACCGCTCGCCGCGATCGCCGCGCGGGGCAGGGACTCGGTGCGGTGGCGCTGGACGGCACCCGTGCTGCGGCATGCCCGCACGGTGCGCCTGCTCGTGCGCGTGCGCGACACGGCCGGCGTGCAGCAGTCGAGCTGCGAGCATGTGCTGTTCATCCCAGGTATAACCGGTGATCTCGCCTGCACGCTCACGGCACCCGACAGCATCGCGTATGATGTGGCGGCCGATGTGCATGTGCCCGATCCCTTCACGGTGCAGGTCGCGCTGGAGAACCGGCTCGACACGCTGCGGCCGCTGGTGGAGACGGAGATCGACCTTACCCATGCGCCGCACCTCGCACTCGCCGCAGGGGAGAGCGCACGCAGGACCCTGACCGACATCCCGGCGCGGGGACAGGCGAGCGCGGCGTACCGGCTCACGGTGCGCAGGCCACTGACCTCGCCGGTACGCGACACGGGGCGCGTCCGCACGCGCGCGGTGGGCGACAGCACCTGGCAGGCATGCGCGCACCCGGTCTTGATCGACGGGCGTGAGCGGATCGTGTCGGTCAGCTGTGCCACGCGGGGACAGGACACGCTCTGGGGCGACCCGTACTATGAGACGGTGATCCCGCTTCCGCTGCAGGTCGAGTACGCCCTGACGAACA
>JAEYUG010000034.1 GCA_023432805.1 Bacteroidota bacterium
GTCCTCGTCCACTCTTGACGGATGTTCAGTGGGTGCATGGTGGACGAGGACGTCCACCGACCTGTCTGACCACCTGCATCGCGCGCGCAACGGCCACCTGCCCGAGCGAGATGCCGCCGTCGTTGCAGGGCACCTGGCGATGGATGAGGACGCGGAGTCCGTGTGCTTCGAGTCCGCGGTGCACCGCCTCGAACAGCAGCGCGTTCTGGAACACGCCCCCGCTCAATGCGACGGTCCCGATGCCCGTCGCGTGCGCCACGCGCACCGCGCCCGCAACTGCCAGCGCCGCGATGGTCGCGTGCGCCCGTGCGGCAATGCGCGGCACGGGGACGCCATCACGCACATCACGGACAATCTCCAAAATCGCGGCATCACATGAAAGCACGAGCGGCGTCCCTTCGATGATGTCGTATCCGTAGGGCCGCGCCTCGCCGCGCCACTGTGCAGCGGCGGATTCGAGCAGCATGGCAGCCTCCGCCTCGTGTGTGGCGACGGAGCAGAGTCCCACCAGCGCAGCGATGCCGTCAATGAGGCGTCCCGCCCCGGTCGTGACCGGCGTATTGAGCTGCATGCGCATCGCACCGCACACGGCGTCGAGCTCGGCGACGGTCCGGCCGGAGGAGGCTTCCCCTGCGTGGTCGCGGCATGTCTCGCCGGACACGCGGTGCGCCAGGGCCATCCCCATCCGCCATGGTTCACGAATCGCGCGCTCCCCGCCCGGCATGCGCATCGGTGCCAGATGCGCGGCGCGCTCGACCGCGCGAGCGTTGCCGACGAGAATCTCCCCGCCCCAGAGCGTGCCGTCGGGACCGTATCCCGTTCCATCGAACATTATTCCGACTACAGGATCCGAATATCCGTTATCTGCGAGGCAGGAGGCGAGATGCGCATGATGGTGCTGCACGGCGACGCGTGTGGCGTGTGCGAGCGACACGGCAAAGGGTGTGGGGATGTCGCCGCGCGCCCAGCGGGTGGAGAGCGTGTCGGGATGGAGGTCGTGCGCGACGATCGCGGGTCGGGCGTCGAAGAGCCGCACGAGGTGTGCGGAAGCCTCCTCGAACGCGACGAGGGATTCAAGGGTGGTCAGTTCGCCGATGTGCTGGGTGAGGATGGCGAGCGGGCCGACGGCGAGGCAGGCGGCGGACTTCATCTCTGCCCCGGCGGCAAGGATGGTCGCGCCGCCGGCATCGAGCACGATCGGGCGTGGCACGTGGCCGCGCGCGCGCCGGAGGATCTGCAGGGTACCGCCGAGTTCGCGCACGACGCTGTCGTCGGTACGCTGGAGGATCTCGCGGTCGTGGTGCAGGAAGAGGTCTGCGATGTCGTCGAGGTGCAGGTGGGCCTCCTCCGCCGTGCGCGCGATGGGTTCGTCGCTGCGATTGCCGCTGGTCATGACGAGAGGCGGCATGTCTCCTTCGAGGAGGAGGTGGTGCAGGGGAGTCGAGGGGAGCATGCATCCGAGGGTGTGCATGCCCGGCGCGACTGCGGGGGCGATGTGCAGCATCGGGTCGTCGTTGCGTGGCAGGAGCACGATCGGGGCGTCTGCACCGCGCAGGGCGCGGGCGGCCACCTCGGATACGGTGCAGATCAGACGGATGGCATCGAGGTCGCGCACCATGACGGCGAAGGGTTTCGAGGCGCGGTGCTTGTGGAGCCGGAGCCGTTGCACGGCCTCGTCGTTGCTGGCATCGACGGCGAGATGGTAGCCGCCGAGCGCACGGAGCGCGACGATGCCGCCCGCGCGCAGCATGCGGCGCGCACTGTCGACGGGATCGCCGTGGAGATCGGTGGGAGAGATCGCGCCGGTCGTGCTGCCGGCTGCGATGCGCAGCACGGGTCCGCACGCATGGCAGGCGATCGGCTGCGCGTGGTGGCGGCGGTTCAGCGGGTCGGTGTACTCGCGCGCACAGTCGTCGCACATCGGGAAGTCGCGCATGCTCGTCATCGGCCGGTCGTAGGGCAGGGCCGCGGTGATCGTGTAACGTGGACCGCAGTTCGTGCAGGAGATGAACGCGTGCCGGTGGCGGTGGTCATTGGAGTCGAAGAGTTCGCGCTGGCAGTCCTCGCAGGTGGCGAGGTCGGCGGGGATGAAGGCGCCGTCGACAGGGGAGTGCGCGCTCGGATCGATCACGAATGCCGTGTCGTTGCGGAGAGGAATCTCGTCGGTGGCGATGTCGAGGATCAGCGCGGCCGCAGGCGCGTTCGTGCGGAGCTGTTCGAGGAAGGCTAATGTTGTTGTGCCTTCGATTTCAATCACGACGCCGTCACCGCCGTTGCGCACGAAGCCCGTGCATGCGAAGCGTTGTGCGAGTGCGTACACCCACGGGCGGAATCCGACGCCCTGCACGATGCCGCGCACGGTGATGCGGAGACGGGAGGCGGGTGTGCTGCTCATTCCGCAATCTACGAAACCCCCCGGGAGGACGGACGCCCTCGTCCGTCATGGGAGGACGGACGCCCTCGTCCGTCCTGTACCCACGAGACATTCGTCACTGGTGGACAGAGCGTCCACCGACCGTTCGGGATGATCGGTTTGCAGGGAATTGCGTATACTTCTGTGTTATGTACGACAGGCATATTCGATCCATGTCCAGGGTTCTTGCGGTCCTGATGCTCATCGCGGTGTGCACGGCTTCCGCACGGGGGCAGGACCTCCCAGCACCGAAGCTCGACTATGCATCCTACGCGCTGACACGCGACGGGGCCATCCTCGACTACATCGGCGAGAAATTCCGCCTCGAACTCCCGAACACCGGTTCCGTGTCGAAGCATGTGATCCATGCGCTGCTGGCGACCGAAGACCGCGACTTCTACAATCACGACGGGGTGTCGTATTCGGGACTCGGCCGCGCGATTCTCCAGACGCTCACCGGGAAGACGCAGGGCGGCTCGACGCTCACGATGCAGCTCGCGCGGAATCTCTATCTGACGCATGACCGCACACTGTCGCGCAAGATGGCGGAGATCGACATTGCGCGCGCACTCGAGCGCCGGTATTCGAAGGACCAGCTGCTGCTGCTGTATCTCAACACCGTGTACTTCGGCGACGGAGCGTACGGGATCTCGGCGGCGGCGCAGCAGTACTTCTCGAAGACGCCCGACAAGCTGACAGTGACCGAATCTGCAATGATCGTCGGGCTGCTCAAGGCGCCTTCGGGCTACAATCCCCGCAAGCATCCCGACAAGGCGCTCTCACGCCGCAACGAGGTGCTGCACAATCTCGTCGAGGTCAGGAAGCTCTCCGATGCCGAATACCGCCGACTGCGCGCGCAGCCGCTCGGGCTTCTGCCGCGCGACATGTTCGGCCGCCACGCTGCCGAGTACGTGCGCCGCGAGGCATCTGCAATTCTGCAGACGCTCGGGCTGTCGCTGGCGAGCGGCGAGTTCCGCATTCTCACCACGATCGATGCCGCGGCACAGCGCGCACTCGATCGTGCGATCGAGGCGCAGTGGCAGCAGCTTCCCCCGGCCATGCGCGGCGCCCAGGTGGGGGTGGCGAGCGTCGAGCCCGGTACCGGCGCCATTCGCGCGCTCGCGGGCGGGAATCCCATCGCAGAGAAGCGGGGACTCATTCGTGCCGTGCAGATCCGCCGCCAGGCGGGATCTTCCTTCAAGCCTTTTCTGTATGCGACGTTGCTCGAAGACGGGCGGACGCTGGCCGAGCCGATCGACGACGTTCCGATCGTCATCGATTCGGGACTGGCCTGGGAGTGGCGTCCGATGAACGACGATGGTACATCCACCGGTGCGCCCGTGCCGCTGATCGACGGAATTCGCCAGTCGCTGAACCTCGTCGCCGCGCATGCGATTGCGGAATACTCCTCGCCCGACCGCGTGGTGGAGATGGCGCAGCGGTGCGGCATCACGTCGGACCTCCCGCTCGTGCCGTCGATCGCGCTCGGGACGGGCGGTGTGTCGCCGCTGGAAATGGCAGCAGCGATGAGCACCATCGCATCGGGGGGTATCCGCGCACAGCCGCATGTGATCGCACGCATCGAAGACCGGAACCGCCGCGTGATCTGGCAGTCGTCCATCGACACGATGCGCGTGCTCGACGAGGAAACCTGTGCACTGCTGACCACCGCGCTCGCTGCGGCGGTTGACAGCGGCACGGCCGCCTCGGTCCGCCGCCTCTACCGGGGCAGTGCCGCAGGAAAAACCGGCACGACGCAGAACAATGCCGACGCATGGTTCGTCGGCTACACGCCTGCGCTCAGCACGGCGGTATGGGTGGGCTTCGACATGCCGTCGACGACGCTGAAGGGTGCCTACCGGTATGGAGGCACGGCCGCCGCGCCGATCTGGGCACGGATGATGAACGACTACGCGCGCACGCGGCCGGAGGTCGCCACGCCGTTCATCGAACCGGATTTCGTGCAGTGGATGGATGTGTGCACGGAGACGGGTTTGCTCGTGGGGGATGCGTGCGTGCATCACCGCCGTGTGCCGGTGAACGTGTTCGAGCTTCCGGTGCCGTGCACGGCGCATGGGAAGCTTCCGTAGAACGGAGGGTGGACGGCTTCGTCCACCCTGCACACACCGGACGGACGTCAATGACGGACGGGGGCGTCCGTCCTCCCACGACGGACGAGGGCGTCCGTCCTCCCACGACGGACGAGGGCGTCCGTCCTCCTGCGATTGAATTCGAGCGCGCGAATCTCTACTTTCCGCAGATACAACCGCGAATCACATGACCGACACACCGCAGGGCCGCTCCGGCTTCGTCGCCTTTCTCGCAGTCTTCGCCATTCTCTTCGTCGCGTTCTTCATCTCGCAGGAGCGCCTCGGGAAGGGACTTGTCGAAGGACTCTTCCCCGGCTATGTACTCGTCAGCGACGTCGTGCCCGGCGAGTGGATCATCATCAGCCGCTCCTTCGGCGATGATGCGAACAGCAGCGGCCAGAGTGTCGCGCTGCAGTCCGTGCTGCAGAAGATGCGCATGGGCGACTACAACCAGGATCCCTCGGTGAACACGCTCATCGGCAAGCAGGAATTGCGCGGTGTGCAGCAGAGCAGCGATTTCACGCTCTTCTTCATCAATCCCTCGCTCGCGTTCTCTCCCCTCTACGTGTTCATCTCCGGCATCCTCGCCTTCCTGCTCTCGCTGTTCTTTCCCGCGACCGGCAAGTTGAGCTGGATCCGCAGCAGCCTGCTCAACGTGTACCGGCAGATGGAGTTCCTCCTGCGCAAGCAGTTCGATTCGCATTATCTCGACTTCGAGGCGCTTCGCTCGCTTCCCCCCGCCGACCGCGAACTGCACATCCGAACCTCGACATTGCCCGATGTGGTCATCTCCGAGCTCGAGGATTTCCTCGCCATCGGACGGTGGATGGAAGGACGCAGCCGCAATCCCATCCATCCCCTCAAATTCTACTTTCGCTACCATATCTCGCCGAAGTACGGCAATCTGATTCAGGGACTCGTGTCGGGCGGCGCGGCCATTCTGATCTTCGTGATCGGTCTGCGCGGTCTCAAACTGATTCCCCCCGAAGAGCCGTCGCTGATTCTGATGTCGCTGTCGATCGAGTTCATCCTCCTCATCATCCTCATGATCAACTTCGCTGGCTCGGCGCAGGAGGAGCGGCTCGACCGCGTGCTCAAGGAGCTCGAAGCCGAGCAGCGTGATGCGATCGGAAAGCAGACGGAATCGCTGCAGCAGCTGATCTCCGCCGGCAGCGGCGGTGGCCGCGGGCGCGAGCCCGAATCGCTTGCCGATTTCGAGGAGCGCCGCATTCTCGACGAGCTGCTTTCGCTGATGATCCGTCAGAGCGAGCGGCTTCGCGGTCGCGCACAGTGAGGCAGGGCGGCGACGTGGAAACCGAGCACATCTTCATTGCCCGACCCGACATGACCGCGGCCATCGATGCGGCGGTCGAGCGCAGTCGCAGCGAGGGCAGGCAGGTGATCTGGCTCACTGGCGAGACGGGCCAGGGCAAGACGCGCTTCGTGCGCGACTACATCGACCGTCACCGCGAGGTGTTGATCGTCTCGTACGTGGCGTGTCCCGCACCGCTCGGCAACCAGAGCACGGCCACGCTCAAGCCCTACCAGCCGCTGAAGGACATCTTCACCGATCTGTTGGAGCATTACGCGGATTCGCGCAGGCGCCTGCAGCTGGCAAAGAACATCTCGCTCACCGTGCTGGCCATGGTGCCGCTGGTGGGCGATGTGTTCTACGGCATCAAGGAACTGCGACGCGATCTGACCGAGTTCAAGCGCGGCGAGCGCGAGGTCGATTTCTCGACGTTTGCGCGCGACTGCTTCGACACGCTGGTGCGACTGTCGGACGAGGCTCCGGTCGTCGTCGTGCTCGACGACATCCAGTGGGCCGACGCGCTTACACTCACGGCCTTGCAGGAGTTCCTGCTTTTACCCGCCGGCGAGCGACCGATCACCTTCGTGCTTGCCGGGCGTCCCGACGACATCAACGCCACATCCGCCCTGGCCGGCATGCGCACCAAGCTCGCACCGCTGGGCACCGTGCGCGAGACCGAGATGCAGCCCTTCGACAGTGCACAACTCGCCGCGTACCTGCGCGCCGTGTTTCCGACCCGGCATCCCGACAGCGACACCCTGCTCTGGCTCGAGCGCAAGACCGGCGGCAATCCCTTCTTCGTGCAGTCGTATCTGCATCATCTCGTCGGTGAAGGACTCCTCGCTGCCGATGGTTCCGTGCAGGGTGATCTGTACGGGTACAACGGTCTCCCATCGGAAGTGCGGGTCGTCACGAGCTGGCTGATGAAGAGTCTCAGCGAGGAGGATCTCACGCTGCTGCTCACGGCCTCCGTGCTCGGCTACGAATTCTCCCTGCACGAACTCGGACATCTGACTGCGCGTGGCGTGCTCGACCTCGTGCGCGCACTGCGCCGCATCGCCGCCGTGCACGGCATTCTCGAACCCGTCGGCTACCGCCTCGTCAACGGGCGCGAATCCACGGTCTACCGCTTCCTGCAGCACGCCGTGCACACGGCCCTGTACAACGAACTGACGATCGAGGAGAAGGAGGCGCTGCATCGCGACACCGCCCGGTACCTCAACGAGCTGCGCACGGCCAGCGGTGAACAACCCGACGTGCTCAACTCCCTCGCCGGTGCCCTCATGCTGCACGCCCGCCTCGGCCATCAGCCCGAGATCGAGTACGAATCCATCCTCCTCAAGGCCCGCAACACCGAAGACGCCCTCGACACCGAGGCGATCGTCGCGCAGCTCGCCACGCTCGCACCCGCGCTCGGCATGATGCCCGAAGACATGGAGCGCATGTTCCGCGAAGCCCTCGAACTCGCTCCCCTCGTCACGAAAACCGTCGACAGCGCGCGGCGCGCCCAGCTCCTCTCGGCCAGGGAGGAGGGAAGAATCCTGCAGGTGGATGCGCTCTCGACGCTTGTCGCCACCGTGCTTGCGCACCTCTCCGCAGAGCGCGCAGCGGAAGCCGTCTCCGTCGCCGGCACCTACATCACGCGTTCACGTACGCGCGAGCAGAGCGTGCATCCCCTTGCGTACATCCTCTACGCCGTCGCGCTGCTCGTGCACGGGGTGGATATCGAACGCGCGACCGACGCGCTACGCACCGCGGCAGCAGACCACACGCAGCCGGATTATGCGGCCTTTGCGCGGGTGGGACTCGCGGTACTGGCTCCCTCGACGAGTGACCACGAGGCATTGAAACTGTTACGCGAGGTCGCCGTGCATGAGGGACGTCACGCACGCATTCTGCGCAGGGCGGTGGCGCTCTTCGCCGTGCAGCGCTTCGGGTCGGATGCTTCCGCAACGCCGCTCATTGCACAGCTCGCATCGCTGCATGCCGACGATGGCGACGACCTTGCCGTACGCTATCCCCGTACACACGCCGCTCTCCGCAGCAACTAGAGACAGGTCGGTGGACGTCTTCGTCCACCCGACAGGTCGGTGGACGTCTTCGTCCACCCAGCACCCACTGAACATTCGTCAAGAGTGGACGCGGACGTCCACCCTCCTTTCTACGCGAAGAAGTAGTTGACCTCGTACGAGGCGGTGTCGGGGGCGTCGGAGCCGTGCACGACGTTGCGCTCGATGCTCGTGGCCATGTCGCGGCGGATGGTGCCGGGCGCAGCCTTCTGCGGATCGGTCGCTCCCATCAGTGCGCGCCAGCGGCTGATCGCCTCGTCGCCCTCGAGGGCCATGAGCACCGAGGGACCCGAGGTCATGAATGCCACGAGCGATGCGAAGAAGGGACGCTCGCGATGCACGTAGTAGAATCCCTCCGCGCGCGTGCGCGTCAGGTGCTCCATGCGCATCTCGACGATGCGGAGGCCTTCGGCCTCGATGCGTCGGATGACTTCGCCGATGAGTCCTGCGGCCACGCCGTCGGGTTTCACGATTGCCAGGGTGCGTTGTGTCATGGTTCTGCCGGGTGACTGGATGGAATTCGGGTGCGCACGGTCGTGTGCGTCGTGGTATATTGGGAATCTGCCGCATGCATCGGCGATATCACGACAAAAATACGGAATTCTCCCTCCCGCAATGGACATCCTCACCAGCGCGCTTCTCATCTTCGCCCTCCGCATAGGCGACGTCAGTCTCGGAACCATCCGCACCATGTTCACGGTGCAGGGCAAGCGCTGGCTTGCGTCGGGCATCGGTTTCTTCGAGGTCATGATCTGGGTCATCGCCATCCGCCAGGTCTTCCAGCAGCTCGACAATCCGTGGAACATTCTCGGATACGGTATGGGATTCGCCACAGGCACCTGGCTCGGCATCACCATCGAACAGAAGCTCGCGCTCGGCGTGATGCAGGCGCTGGTCATCTCGCGCCATCACACCGACGAAATCGCCGACGCGCTGCGGCGCAATCATTTCGGCGTGACCATCATTCCCGGCGAGGGTGGCACGGGCGGCATGCCGATTCTCACCTCGTTCATCAAGCGCAACCGCATGAAGGAGTTTCACCGCATCGTCGACGAGATCGACCACTCGGCGATGGTGTCGCTGCAGCAGGCCAACGTCTCGCGCGGCTTCATCCACGGCTCACGGAAATAGTGATAGCCAATCAGCGAAGAACCAGGTATTCACCTGTAGTTGCTAAGATGTCATCTGACAAACAGTATCGGATTGGTACTCTGCCGAAATGACAGAAGCGTTGTTGAGAGTGTCGAGGTACTTCTCTTTGGCCAGCGGTATTGATTCGAGGAACGTCTC
>JAEYUG010000101.1 GCA_023432805.1 Bacteroidota bacterium
CGGGTACAATTTCCGCGCGGGAGTGAAGCGGCGACGCAGTGGCTGCAGCAGCCGTCAATCCCAAGGTGAGATTACATGCGGGAGGCTCCCGCCTGCAGACGCGTCAGCGTCTGCTTTGACACGTTGATCTTATTCGCATCCGGTGTGGACGCCTCTCCGACAGCCGGTGACGCCGGAGCGTCGATGCTGCGGCCATTGGGGAGAGTGATCCCGCGGCGGGGCGCGATCACCTGCATCGTGATGCCTCCCTCCTGCACTGCAATGTACAACCCTTCGTCGCTGCGTGCGTCAATCTCGGCGTACGCCTTGCAACGCGCATCGCGCAAGACAATCGTCCCGTCACCCAGCACCCGATCGACCGTGAACACATAGTCGCGCATGGTCATCTGCGTGGCTGAAATCCGGACGACACCATCCGATGTCGTGCACACCAGATCGTCGACCGTGATCTGAGCCTGTGCGAGATTCAACATGCCTCCGAGGAGCAATGCTGCGGCTCCAAGTACGCTGCGTGTTTTCATGGTACGGTTCTCCTTCCTGTTGTGCTGCACGAGACACTTTTCATCGTGCGACGTGACGCTGACGTCGCACGGTCACGGATTCATGTCACAGAATCGTGCCAAACCGTGGAGGCTACGTTTTCGAGGGTTTTCGGGAAGGTGTGACAGGAATGTGTGAATACACATCACATGCGTGGTGACAACCCAGCACATGCGTACTCCCACCTGCGTAACGCTACGTGCGTGGTGTCACCCTGCACGATCACACCCCTACATGCGTGGTGCCGCCCAGTGGATCGGCGCCGGCGCGAGGCAATCAGGGGAGCAGGATCAGGCGGCCTGTCCGCACTATCCCGGCACTATGCAGCGCCACGACATACATGCCGGCGTGGGGAAGGGGGGGAAGGACGAGAAGGTGAGGAGCAGGGATGGGAGCGAGTTCCTGCGTGTGTATCAGACGCCCGAGCACATCGTGAACGTCCAGACGGGCGGGGGAGGGATGCGCGGGCAGACGAAGCTGGACTGCCGCATGCCGAGGAGAGGGATTGGGGAACAGTTCAAACGAAAGCGACGCGCCGTCGACATCGGGAAGCCTCTCAACCGCAACCCAATTGTCTGCGATATGGATGCCGCGTGCGGTCGCGACATACGCGCGATGTGGATCTCCTGCATCAATGAACAGACTCTGAATGCCCGCAGCGCCATAAGGGCGATCCAGATTCCCCCGAACCGAACGCCAGGTCGATCCCGTGTCGCTGCTGGCATACAGATCACCCTGCGTGGCGATCATCACGACCCCTGCATCCGATCGCGCCATGGCGAGCTGCGTGATGAGCGTGTCCGCAAAAACCTCGATCCAGAGATTGCCCTGATCCATGGACCGGTACAGTCGCGACCTGCCATCGCCACCGGACCGGCGGGCGATGGCGAACATGGGGACGTTCGAGCGGGGATGGACGTGCACGGATTCGACGCGGGAGATGTCGAGCTGTGCGCCGCTGGCGACAGCGCTCCATGATTCGCCATTGTCGGCGGAACGGAGCGTTCCTTCCATCGTGCCGAGAAGGAAGACATTCTGCGCGTTGAGACGGAAGCCCAGCCAGACGAGCGGTGGACCCACATGCCATCGTTCGATGCCGTCGGGATGGAATGACCATGTGGTATCTGCGTCGCGCAGTTGCACGAGACTGAAGGCGCTCGAGTCGAACACGTGATGTTCCCGTGTGCGCAGATAATACGCGATGTTGTTCTCCGCCAGGTACACGCGGTCAAGCGGTCCCGCCATTGTAAAGGGGTCCGGGTACGCGATGCGACGAAATGGCGCATGATCGATGGAGCGCTCCAATGTCGATGTGCGAAAATCCAGCCCTCCCTGTTCGCGAATCACACGCGTGATCTGCGTGCCTACGTACGAAACATCACCCCACGTGCTCTGAAACGACGAGGCAGGCGATGTCGTGATGTAGTAGAACTGCCCGTTGTCCATCGTCGCCCACGACCCTCCTGCATTCGTCGTGCGGCTGAAGATCCAGGGTGTCAGCACCGAGTGCCGTGCAGAATCCGCGATTTGCGCGGTCGTGTACCACAAGGCGAGCGTATTCGGCTGCGTTCGGTTTGCGGCAAGCTTCAGGTACTCCGCACCGTCAGGCAGCGGGAGGGGACGCCAGTACTGTGCGTGAGCGGACGCAGCAACAAAGGGACTTGCAGCGAGGAGACAGACTGCCATCCAGGGGGCAATGCGTCGAATCGTCATCGAAGCGTGCCCATCACTTGATTGTGACGGCCTGGCGTCTGCGCATCGGTGCAACCACGCTCAGCACAACATGATTTCCGGGATCCAGATACTTGCGGATCGCATCACGCACGCCCGTCTTCGTCGCAGCCGCGTGGGAGCGGAGCATGTCGAACGAAAACGCAGGATTACCCGTGTAGACATTGCCCAGGTTCAACACATCACAGCGACCGCCCTCTCCATGCAGCGTCTCGAGCGGTGTCAGAAATTCCATTTCCGCGCGGTTGCGCGCAGACTGCAGCGCCTCGTCGGTCACCCCCGTCCTGCCAATGGAGCGCAGCACCTGCAGCACGGCCTTGTAGACATCCTGCAGACTCGTTTCCGGACTCGCGACCACCGATACCATGAACGTTCCATCGAGCTCCTGCGCGTTCTGTACGGCTTCGATGCGCTGCACACCCGGCACGCGTCCGGCGACGCCCTCCACCAATGCCGCGAAGTCCGACCCGGCGAGCACCTTGGCGGCGAGCGTCAACAGGGGCTGGTCAGGATGGGTGAAGGGAACGGTTTGGAAGAGGATGACAAGACGCGCATCATTGATCGGTGCCTCCTTGATGAGCGATACCACACCAAGCGGGGGAAGCGGTTTCGTCTTCGGCCACTGTGCGGCGGCTCCAGCTGGCAAGGACCCGAAGAGACGTTCGACGAGCTGCCGCACACGCACGGGATCGATGCGCCCTCCAATGGTCAGGCTCGCATTGGCCGGGACGAAGTACTTCGATGCATGTGCCTGGACGTCCTTCACCGTGAGTCGCTGGAGGTCGCTCGTATCGCCGCTCGTCACCGTCCTGTACGGATGTCCGGCGGGATAGGTCTCGCGATACAGTGCCTCATCGATGTCCGCGTAGGGATCCGATACTTCCATCTTCCGCTGGCGAACGAGCAATGCCGAGGCACGTTTCAGGATATCGGGTGACACATGTCTGACGCCCCCGAGCAGACGGTCGGCCTCGATGTCGAGCGCGAGTGCAAGCTGATCCGATGGCCATGTCGAGTACACCGACGTCCAGTCGACAGTCGTCAGCACGCTGCTGGCCGCGCGATGCATGCGCTGCAGTGCGGCGAGCGAATCGGTCGGGAACCTGGGCGTGGCGATCATGAAGAGGTTTCCCGTCAGGAGGGCCAGACCGGATCTGCCCTTGCCGTCGCGTGCAGAACCCGCGCGATAGGTCATGTTGACCGAGACCAGCGGAAGCGTCGTGTCACGGTGCAGCACGCATTGGAGTCCGTTGGGCAACGTGAACTTTTCGAAGGCCGGACGATAGGACTGCTGCGCCGCGGCAGGCTGGTTCGGGAGGGCGAGGAAGACCACGACAGCGGCAAGCGCCACGGTGGTGAATCGTGCGAGAGGCTTCATGAGGTCAACATAGCACGATGCCGCAATGCCGCGCAATGAAAGCCGAAGTGGACCGCTTCCGGAGTTGCTTCTGCCGGTGCTCATGCGTAGATTCATGGCTGAACTTCACTCGGGGTGCTGCCGACATACTCGGCGGCTGAGAACACACCCGTCGAACCTGACCCGGATAATGCCGGCGTAGGGAAATGAAACCCCCGCCGCGTGTTCCGTTCCCGGACCGCGGCTTTTCGTTTCCTCACCGTACCGCGTCAGGGTCGAGTCTCCCACTACCTCTCGAAAGGAGCTTCTCATGAGGTCCGCACGGAAACTCGCCCCCGCTGCTTCACTGCACACACGAGCATTCGTCATGCTCTGCTTCCTGCATGCAGCCGGCGGAACCCTCCATGCACAAACCATCGAAGGCCGCGTCAAGGACGCGCGCAGCGGTCTTCCTCTTCCATCCACCAATGTCCTTCTGCTGCCAGGACAGCGCGGGGTCGCCACGGCATTCGACGGTACGTTCGAATTCAGGAGCGTCGAGCAGGGCAGCTACACGCTGCGGGCGTCGTTCGTCGGGTATGAGACGATCGACGTCCCGGTCACGGTCGGAACGGGCGCGGCGCAGGTGACCATCGCGCTGCGGCAGGCTGCGATGCCGGGACCCGAGATCGAAGTCAGCGCGATCCGTGCGCGGCAGCGCGAGACGCCTGCGACGTTCAGCGACGTGGATCTCAGGACGCTGCGTGAACAGTACACCGTGCAGGACGTTCCGGTGCTGCTGGCCGACCTGCCGTCGGCGATGTTCTATTCGGAGAGCGGCAACGGCATGGGCTACACGTACCTGCGGATCCGCGGCTTCGATCAGCGGCGATTGGCCGTGATGGTCAACGGCATCCCGCAGAACGATCCGGAGGATCACAACGTGTACTGGCTCGACTTCGTGGATCTGCTTGGCAGCACCGACCAGATCCAGGTGCAGCGCGGTGCCGGCAGCGCGTTCTACGGTCCGCCGGCCATCGGTGGGTCGATCAATGTCGTGACCGGTGACTTCGTCAATGAGAAGGGCATCCGCCTCTCCTCGGGCTACGGCAGCTACAACACCCGTCGCTCCGCGCTCGCCGTGGGCAGCGGCCTGATCGACAACACCTACTCCTTCTTCGGCCGCCTGTCGTCGGTGGCCAGCGACGGCTACCGCGATCACTCGGGCATGAAGGCCAGTGCGTATTACGTCTCCGCCACGCGCTACGATGCGAACCTCTCGACGCGCATCAATCTCTACGGCGGACCCATCGAAGACAAGCTCGCCTACACCGGTCTGCCGAAGTTCGCGATCACCGACCGCGACGCCCGCCGACGCAACTTCAACTACTGGGAGGCAGAGAACGGTGCCTACACCTACACCCAGCAGCGGCGTCCCCAGGAGCACGAACGCTTCTCGCAGCCGCACGCCGAACTCCTCAACGAGTGGAAGATCAGCGACGCGGTCACGTTCAACAGCGCGCTCTTCCTCTTCACCGGCGAGGGCTACTTCGACTACGACGGCACGGGCTACACCGACACGACCTACTACCGCATGACCGCGCAGTACGGATTCGCGGGTGCACCGAATCCCATCAACCCGATCATCCGCGCCTATGTCGACAACCGGCAGTTCGGCTGGTTGCCGCGCCTGACCTGGGAGCACGACGGCGGCACCCTGACCACCGGATTCGAGTTGCGGCGGCACCGATCGCTGCACTGGGGACGAATCCAGTGGGCCGAGGGACTCCCGGAAGGCTACGATCCCGATCGCCGCTACTACGAGTACAGTGGAGGGAAGGAGATTGCCTCTGTCTATGCACAGGAACTGTATGCACTCGGTTCGGGGATGACACTGATGGGCAACGTGATGTACGTGTTCAACAGGTACCTGCTCTTCGACGAGGCCTTCGTCGGAAACGACCTGGCCGTCGACTACCACTTCCTCAATCCCCGTCTCGGTCTCAACTGGAACATCGATGCGGAGTGGAATGTGTACGGCAACCTCTCCTACACGCAGCGCGAGCCGCGTCTGAAGAACCTCTACGACGCTGCGGAATCCAGTGGCGGTGCAACACCCCAGTTCGCGCTCGCGGCCGATGGATCCTACGATCAGTCACGTCCCATGGTCACACCCGAAAAGCTTCTCAACCTCGAGATCGGCACCGGGTACACGACACCCCTCGCCCAGGTGCTCGTCAACGGATACGTCATGCAGTTCACCGACGAGATCATCAAGAGCGGTGCGCTGGACCGTTTCGGCCAGCCGGTGACCGGCAACGCGGACGCGACGCTGCATTACGGTCTGGAGCTCTCCGCCCGCTGGTCGGTGCTCTCGAACCTCCACCTCGACGTCAACGGACTTGCCAGCCGCAGCAGGCTCAGCAGCTATGCCGTATACAACGCGGACGGATCGGTGACCCGCCTCGACGGCAACCGCATCGCGGGCTTCCCCGAGCTGCTGGCCAATGCCCGCCTCACCTGGTCCTGGAGCGGCGTGACGACATCCCTCGCTGCAAAGTTCGTCGGAGATCAGTACACGGACAACGAGCAGAACGAGGCCAACAAGGTCGATCCCTACACCGTGGTGAACATGATGCTCGCGTATCGCACGCCTCCCGTGCTGGGTGCGCGCGCGATGGAATTCCGCATGTCGGTCAACAACCTGTTCGACCGACTGTACGCACAGAGTGGCGAGGGCAATCAGTTCTTCGTCGGCGCCGAGCGCAACTATTTCTTCGACATTACCCTGGAACTCTGATGACTGATCACCCGATGCATCCGGTGTCGGCGGCGGGATCCACCCCGCGACGTGCCCTGCTCATCTGCAACGGCGAGCTCGCGGAGTCGGCGATCATCGCGTCACTTGCCACTCAGGCAGACCTGCTCATCTGTGCCGATGGCGGGGCGAACGCTGCACACGCGCTTGCGCTCCATCCCGATCTGATCATCGGGGACTTCGATTCCATTGACCCCATGGTGTTGCAATCCTACCGGGCCGCGGGAGTGCGCTGCGAACATCTGGCGCGACAGGACGACACGGACTTCGAAAAGGCCCTGCTTGCCTTGCGCGAGCGGGGCATTGCAGACCTCGACATCATCGGTGCGACCGGGGGGCTGCTCGACCACGCGCTGGGCAATCTCTCGATCCTCCTTCGCTACGTGCGAGGCATGCGCGTGATGCTGGTGGATCCGCATTACAGAATCGACGTGATCACCACGTCCGCAGTTTTCACTTCCGTGCCGGGCGAGCGCATCAGCATCGTGCCCCTTCTGCCTGCGGAGGGTGTCACGCTCATCGGATTGAAGTACCCGCTCTACGAAGCCCGTCTGTCTGCCGGCATCCTCGAGGGGACCTGCAACGAGGCGATGTCGGATCGCTTCGAAGTACACCTGCGTACAGGTATCGTGCTCGTATTCCGCGGGCTCGTCGACGCGACAACGGGCGAACTACCTCCGGATCCCGTGCCTGCATAAAATCCCGTGCCTGCATGAAATCCCGTGCCTGCATGAATGCGTAGACTGCCTCCGGATCCCGTGCCTGCGGCAGAGCGTTGGCCACAGGGTACTGGGAAGGGACCTTGACAAGATTTCGGTGCGAGTGTATATTAGCACTCGTGTTCATTGAGTGCTAACAACATCATCACACCATCATATTCATTCATTGGAGGTTCCATCATGGCAATCAACCTGAAGCCGCTTGCAGATCGTGTTGTGGTCAAGCCGCTCGAGGCGGAGGAGAAGACTGCGGGCGGACTGTTCATTCCCGATACGGCGAAGGAAAAGCCGCAGCAGGGCGAGGTCATCGCAGTCGGTCCCGGCAAGACCGCCGATGACGGCAAGAGCATCGCAATGGAAGTCAAGGTCGGCGACCGCATCCTGTACGGCAAGTACAGCGGCACGGAAGTGCGCATCGACGGCACCGACTATCTGATCATGCGCGAGAGCGACATTTTCGCAATCCTCGGCTGAGTCGAACGAGCTTAGAAATCACAGTACAGACACAGGAGCTATAGAACATGGCATCGAAGATCATCAATTACGACACCGACGCGCGCTCGGCGCTCAAGAAGGGTGTCGACCAGCTGGCCAACGCCGTGAAGGTGACGCTGGGTCCCAAGGGACGCAATGTCATCATCGACAAGAAGTTCGGCGCGCCGACCGTGACCAAGGACGGTGTGACGGTCGCGAAGGAAATCGAGCTCGAGGACGCGATCGAGAACATGGGTGCACAGATGGGGCGCGAAGTGGCCTCGAAGACGAGCGACGTGGCCGGTGACGGCACGACGACCGCCACGGTGCTCGCCCAGGCGATCATCCGTGAGGGTCTCAAGAACGTGACCGCAGGCGCGAATCCGATGGATCTCAAGCGCGGCATTGACGCGGCCGTGACGGCCGTGGTCAGCGGTCTGAAGGAAATGAGCCGCCCCATCAGTGACAAGAACGAGATTGCGCATGTCGGTGCGATTTCCGCGAACAACGACATGACGATCGGCCGTCTGATCAGCGACGCGATGGACAAGGTCGGCAAGGACGGTGTGATCACCGTCGAGGAAGCCAAGGGCACCGAGACACTGCTCGACGTGGTCGAGGGCATGCAGTTCGACCGCGGCTATCTGAGTCCGTATTTCGTGACGGATCCCGACAGCATGAAGGCCGTGATGGAAGAGCCCCTCATCCTGATCCACGACAAGAAGATCAGCAGCATGAAGGATCTGCTCCCGATTCTCGAGAAGGTCGCCCAGCAGGGTCGTCCCATCGTGATCATCGCCGAGGATCTGGAAGGCGAGGCGCTGGCCACGCTCGTGGTCAACAAGCTGCGCGGCACCCTGCGTGTCGCCGCGGTGAAGGCGCCGGGCTTCGGTGATCGTCGCAAGGCGATGCTCGAAGACATCGCGATTCTCACCGGTGGCACCGTGATCAGCGAGGAGAAGGGCTACAAGCTCGAGAACGCCACGCTGAACTATCTCGGCCGCGCCAAGAAGGTGGAGATCGACAAGGACAACACCACGATCGTCGAAGGCATCGGTTCGTCGGAAGACATCAAGAAGCGCATCAACGAGATCAAGGTGCAGATCGACAACACGACCTCCGACTATGATCGCGAGAAGCTGCAGGAGCGTCTGGCCAAGCTGAGCGGTGGTGTCGCCGTGCTGAAGATCGGCGCCTCGACCGAAGTCGAAATGAAGGAAAAGAAGGCCCGTGTCGAAGACGCGCTGCACGCCACGCGCGCTGCGGTTGAAGAGGGCATCGTACCCGGCGGCGGTGTTGCATTCCTCCGCGCGATCGCGAAGCTCGAAGGCTTGAAGGTCGAAAATGACGATCAGCAGATCGGCATCGAGATCGTCCGCAAGGCTCTCGAGGAGCCCATCCGTCAGATCGTCGGCAATGCCGGTCTGGAAGGCTCGGTCATCGTGCAGAAGATCAAGGAAGGTGAGGGCGACTTCGGTTTCAACGCAGCCACCGAGACCTACGAGAACCTGATCAAGGCCGGTGTCATCGATCCCACCAAGGTGTCGCGCATCGCGCTCGAGAACGCCGCGAGCGTTTCGTCGCTGCTGATCACCACCGAGTGCACGATCGTCGAGAAGAAGGAAGACAAGCCGATGATGGCCCCGCAGATGCCCGGCGGCGGCATGGATTACTGATCCCCGAGGGGACCAGTCCCACATCATCCCGATGAGGGATGACGGAAAACGAAGACACCCCGGAGCAATCCGGGGTGTCTTTTTTCATCTGCCGGGGGAAGCCTCCTGCGACGTGCATCCGGAGGAGAGGCAGCGGGGGCTTCCGACGGAAAGGAGCGGTGCTACCAGCTTCCGACAGAGGGGAGCGCGACTACCAGCTTCCGCTGGAGCCGCCGCCGCCGAAGCTTCCTCCTCCACCCGAGAAACTGCTGCTCGAGCCCGACGACCATCCTCCACCCGAAGACGACGAGGACGAGAAGGTCATGCCGCCGATCATCAGGCGTCCGCCGGTCGAGGAGATCTTGAATTTCTTCTTGAGCTTCTCGCCATAGGGTGACGTGAGGAGAAGGTATCGGAGGATGGGCACGCCGATGAGGTAGATCGGGATCAGGATCAGGGCGATGTCGCCGATGCCGATCGAGAGCACGAAGGATCCTCCGATGTAGAAGGGAATGAGGAAGGCGTAGAGGAACCAGCCGGAGCATCCGTCGCTGACGATGGCGAAGAGGGTGAAGAGACCGACGACGCTGAACCAGATGGAGGCGAAGAGGAGGGCCTCCATGGCGGACATGTCGTCGCCCGATGACGACTCCCCGACGGCGAGTGTGCCGTCGGCGGCCTGGATCATCGCGGTGACGCCGTCGACGACGCCGGCATCCATGTCGCCATCCTTGAAGCGGGGAGTGATCACACTGTTGATGATGTACGAGCTCATGGCATCGGTCAGCGAGGCCTCGAGTCCGTACCCGACCTCGATGCGCAGTTTGCGGTCATCGCGCGCGATGAGCAGGAGTGCGCCGTTGTCGGTGCCCTTCTTTCCGAGTTTCCATGTCTCGACCACGCGCAGGGAATACTCTTCGAGTGATTCACCGTCGAGGGTGGGGATGATGAGCACGGCAAACTGGTTGCCGGTGGAATCCTCGTAGGCCTTGAGCATGCGCTCGACCTCGGCGAGCGTGGCCGGACGCAGCACCCCGGCGAGGTCGACGACGCGACCCGAGAGATAGGGGACGTCGAGGGCGTGTACAGGGGTGGCGGCGAGCAGCAGCGCGAACAGGAGCAGGGCGAAGGTTCCTTGCGCGGATCCTCCGCGGGCGCGTACGGCAGTACGCGGCACGAAATGAACAGGCGGTGCGATGCGGCTCATCGCTCGCTCATGCGCAAGGTGTCGCGGAGTTCGTTGGTGTCGTCGGGACGGATCTCGACACCGTGCCGTTCGAGGATGCTTCCGCAGAGGGCGATCGCGTTGACGAGTCCGTCAGCCGGTGTGCCGCGCTTCATCCCATCCACCACGAACCGCACCACCTCATCCCACTCCTTCTTGTCGACCTTCGCGTTGATGCCGGCGTCGCCGAGCACGCTGACGCGATGCTCGAGCAGCGAGACGAGGATGAGGATGCCTGTGCGTTCGCGTGTGCGGAAGACCTCCTCCGACAGGAAGGCGAGGGAGGCGCGCTCGTCGACGCGTTGTTGTTCGATGGTGGCGTGGATGAGCCACATGCGTGTGCGGGGGATGGCGGCGACGAGGGCTGCGGCGATCGCGAAGCAGGCTGCCGCAATCAGTGCGATTTCGGCGATGCTGAAGGGAAGCCACCGCGCCGAGACGAGGTCTGCGACGGCGAAGGCGAAGAGCGCGGCGAAGGCGCCGAGGGCACCCGCCCTCCAGATGGCCTCGGGATAGGAGTCACTGCGTCCGACGACGTAGGGAACGATTTCACCGCTCGTGGCCTGCTCGGCGTTGCGCACGGCCTCGGAAATGCGGCGGACGTCTTCGTCTGTAAACAGGGAGGAACCGGTCATGGCGCGTCATGCTGTGGTTGATGAACCGTGCAAGATAGAGCCGCGCACGGGGAACGGCAACATGCCCCGCGCACGCTCGTCGTCTACAATGGAACACGTCGTCTGCTCTGTCGCCTCCTGACATGGGGGCTGCTATGGGCTTGCGAATCTCGCCGCATTGCGTATTTTTCTTTGTTTGTCTCAAGACTCTTCCGCCATAAGCAAGGATGATGACACCATGAACCTTCGCATCCTCCGGGTGTTGCTCGTGCTCGTTCTCACCTCGGCTGCATCGAGTTCCGCGTTTTCGCAGCTCGCGTTGCAGATCCACTCGATCGATACGTCGGGATTTCCGACGATCCGCGTCCAGCTCGTCACACGCAACGGCGTGCTGCTGCGCAAGGATCTCGACAGCACCAAGTATGTCTTCCGTGAGGATGGACTGCGGCAGCAGCCCGTGCGCAAGCAGTGTCCCGAAGGCATGTCTCCGTTCAGTATCGCCATCGTCATCGGTACGGGATCGTCGATGTCTTCGGGCGACGTGCTGCAGGCCACGGGCATTGCAGGCCGCCTTGTCGATTCGCTGAACGGATTCAGCGATGAGGCGTCGATTGTCATCTACAACAGTCTCGGACTTGAGCAGCAGTCGATGACGGCCAGCAAGTCGATGCTGCATAATGCGCTGAGCAACACGGGGTCGTACCCTGCGTTTGCAAACCATTTGTGGGACGGTCTGCATGTCGGCCTGCAGAGCGCCCTGGCCGGCAGCAGCACACGGTCAATTCTCCTGCTCTCGAACGGCCTCGACGACGGAAGTTCGAAGACACAGAACGACATTGTGCTTGCAGCGAATACGGCGAATGTGAAGATCTTCTCCGTGGGAGTGAACGCCAACAGTGGTGGCATTTCGACCCTGCAAAGCATTGCCGCCGCGACCGGGGGACGCTATTTCTCCAGCGTCGACGAGTGCATTCAGACCATCATCAACAGCCAGCGCGGAAATCCCGACTGGTGCGAGTTCACCTATGTCTCCGACAATCACTGCCGCGAGGGCGTCCTGCGCACGCTCGAAATCAGCGTGAAGGATGGCAACGACAGCGTCACAACCACAGGTCAATGGTCGGTGGGACCCGATCCCCTCGTCACGCAGACGGCGACCTTTCGTGTCGATTCCGTGCGCGCCACCGTCGACAACCCGGTCGTCGTCCCGCTTCGACTTGCGGCGCCGGTGATCGGCCAGCGCATCTGGCCCGGCACGCTCACGCTCAGTTATGATCGCGCATTGCTCTCGCTTGTCGATGTACGCACCGACAGCACGGTCGCTGCGGGATTGACCGCCCAGTTCACCGAGACCGCATCCGGTGCGGATGTGACCCTCACTGGAAGTGCCGCGATCGCGGCGCCCGGCTCCGTGCTGCGCCTGGTGTTCCGCGGCTCGACGGTGACGACGGAAACGCGTGTCGTCGTGACACCGACGGCATGGGTGATGACGCGTGGCTGCGCAACCAGCACACTGCTGCCCGGTAGCGTGACCATCGTGCCCAAGGTCTACAGCGTACTCACCACCAGCACCCCGCGTATCTTCACCTGGAATGCCTCCTCCTGCGGCTACGATCCCACGCCGAACGTGCTCAGTGCGGAAGTGACCAACAACGGCGATCTGCCGTTGACCGGCGTGCAGCTGACACTTCCCGACAGTCCCGCGTATCGACCCGCCGGCGGCTTCGGTGCCACCGTGTCGCTCGTGCCATCGTCGCTGCAGCCCGGCCAGCGGGGCACCGCGCAATGGATCGTGCGCATGACGCCGCGCGATGCGGAAGCCTCGCTCGAGATCATCGCAGCGATCACGGCCAACGAACCGCTGAACGCATCGGCACGGATGTTCGTGAACGTGAAGGCCGCCACATCGGCCGTCGCGCTCACGGCCACTGCCGACACCATCCGCGTGTCGAACCAGGTGTACACACCGGATCCCGTTCCCGTGCGTGCGGTGATCCGCGCAGCAGGCAGCGGATCGGGACAGGGCGGCACGGCGACAATCGAACTCCCCTCCGCACTCACGCTCGAGAGCGGTTCGGACACGCAGACCTTCGCCGACATTCCGACAGGCACGTCGACCACGCTCACCTGGCCGGTGCGCTACCCGAAGAACCTCACCCGCGACACGACCTACGACATCCGGATCCGGATCTCCGGTTCCTGTCCCGCTGCAGACACCGTGCTCGTGCGTCTGCACGTGCCCGTGGAGATGACCGCGCGTCTGGCCGGCACCTGCATCGATGCGCCGGCGTCGCTCGCGTACGACTCTCTTGCGAAGGTGTATCCCGTGATGACCGTGCGCGGTGTTGTGCGCAATGCGGGATTGTCGGCATCCGACACCGTGCGTGCGACACTCACGCCGGCATCCCCGCTCGAACTCGTGGCGGGTCAGCAGTCCACCCTGCGCATCGCCTCGATCGCATCGGGTGACAGCGCCACCTTCGAGTGGCAGGTACGTGTGCAGGATGGCTACGTCGGGTGCACGCAGCTCACACCGATGCTGACCTATGCCGCGGAGTCTGCAGGCGCCGAACTCATCAGCTGCGCGCCCGTTGTCACGCTCCTCAGGCAGCCGAACCTCAGGCCGGAAGTCACAAGCCATGCACCCGTGACACTCGACACCGTTCGTGCCGGCACTCAGCAGGTCTTCACCGTGCAGGCGAAGGACGCCGACGGCGATGAACTCGTCTATCGCTGGGTGCTCAACGGTCAGACAGTCGGTGAGAACCGGAATCTTCATTCGCAGATCTTCGGACTGCCCGGCATGTCGACCCTGCTCTGCGTCGTCACCGACAAGTGTCCGGGCGACAGCGTCGTGGTGTCGTGGACCTTCCTCGTCGACACGACGACCACGTCGACAGGCACGGTTCCGCTGCCCCTCGACGTGCGCATCACCGGCAACTATCCGAATCCCTTCAATCCCGGTACCGTCATCGTGCTCAGCGTCGGCACACCGCGCAGCGTCGTGCTCGACATCCTTGATCAGAGCGGCCGCACGGTCGCCCGTGTGCACGAGGGCATGCTCGGCGCCGGCACCCACGCCCTGCCCTTTGAGGCGCAGGCGCTGCCGAGCGGTGTCTACACGGCACGTCTGCGAACCGGTGGCACAACCCTCACCCATCGCATGGTGCTCACGAGGTAACGCGTCTTCAGCATGCAGGGGGAACACCTCAGTCCGGCATCTTCGACGATGCCACACGGCGGGCCGCATCATGCGGCCCGTCGCGTCTTGTGGGGAAGCCTTCTCCTCCTCGCGCTCACTGGGACGTCGTGGTCCGCTCCGGTGCGGTCCGCTCCGGTGCGGTCCGTCCGCGCCGCGACGCCGCAACGGGATGATCGCAGCAGCGATTCCCTGCGTGAGCGCGGATACGATGCGCTGCACTACCGCATCGACATCGCCTGCGACATTGCGCGGCAGTATGTCGGGGGACGCACGAGCATCACGCTGCGCGTGCCGCGTCATCTGCGCCATGTCGCCTTCGACGCAGTGAACATGCGCATCATCCGTGTTGCGCGCGCAGGGCTGGGAACGGCGGCTGCGGTGGCTTCCGATACGCTGCCGGCGGCATATGACGGGCGCACCTTGCGCGTGGATCTCGGTGCGCACCGCAGGAGCGACACCGTGCAGGTGGTGATTTCCCACGAGAGCAATCCCACACGCGGCATGCGCTTCGTGCAGCCGTCGCGCAGCTATCCGCGGGACCCGGTGCAGCTGTGGACGCAGGGGCAGAAGTCCGATGCGCGGCACTGGTTCCCGTGCAACGACCATCCCGGCGACAGGGCGACCAGCGAGGTGATTGCGACGCTGCCCGACACGCTCATGGCCATCAGCAACGGGAGGCTCATCGACCACCGATCCAACGGCGACGGCACGGCGACATGGCACTGGCGCATGACTTCGCCGCATGCGACGTACCTGGTGGCGCTGGGGGCGGGCCGCTGGGGTGTGCATGCCGACACGGCCGACGGCGTGCCGATCGCATCGTGGCACGCGCCCGGCGACGATCCGCAGGATGTCGCGCGCACCTACCGCGCGACGGGGCGCATGCTGCGCTTCTTCGCCGCACGCAGCGGGATCGCCTACCCGTGGGATTCCTACACCCAGGTGTCGATGCGGCATTTCCCGTACGGCGGCATGGAGAACACCACGGTCACCTTCATGGCCGACACGCGCATGGTCACCGATGCGCGCACGGCGGTGGATCAGACTCCCGACGCCCTTATCGCCCACGAACTTGCGCATCAATGGTGGGGCGACCTCGTGACCTGCCGCGACTGGGAGCATCTCTGGCTCAACGAGGGCTTCGCCACCTACTTCCAGCAGCTCTGGACCGAACACGACGAGGGACGCGACGCCTTCGACCGCCAGCGCGTCGACGGGATGCGATCGTACATGGATTGGATCGACCGCGCGGGCGCCATCGCGCTTGCCGGCGCCGATGCCGACGCACCACCGAACACCTACGCGAAGGGCGCTGCAGTGCTGCATATGCTGCGCATGCTCGTCGGTGACGAGATTTTCTTCCGCATCGTGCGTCAGTGGGGCGAGCGGCACAGGTATGGCAGCGTCGTGACCCGGGATTTCCGTCGTGTCTGCGAGGATGTCTCCGGGCGGGATCTCGGCTGGTTCTTTGCGCAATGGGTTGCGCGCGGCGGCTATCCCGTGCTCGACGTGACCCACGTGTGGAAGCCGTCTGCGGGTGTGCTCGAAGTGCATGTCCGTCAGCGTTCCGTGCCCGACAGCATGCGCGCGTTGTTCCGGCTTCCGCTGGAGATTGCGGTTGTGCACGGGGATGCGCTGCAACTGCACACCGTCGACCTCGGTGCGACCGACACCACGCTTCGCCTGCGTTGCGCAGGGGAGCCATCCCTCGTGACCGTGGATCCCTCTCGCACCCTGCTCGCGCGCATCGAACACCGGCAGGGGATGGAGGAATGGATCGCCCAACTGCGTCGCGCACCGCGTGCGGTGGTGCGTGCAGACGCGGCGTCGGCACTGCGTGAGGGATTGGGGGATGCGCGGGTGCGTCGGGCCTTCGCCGACGCCGGACGTGGTGATACGGCGGTGCTCGTGCGCGTGCAGGTGGCGCGCATGCTCGCGGACGTGGATCCCGACTCGCTGTCGTGGCGCATGGAATACCGGGCGATCGCGCTCGTGCTCGCACGGGACAGTGCGGCGCAGGTGCGTGCGCACGCGTTCAACGCGCTGGGGCGTCTGCGGGATGCCGCGCTGCGTCGGGGATTCACGTCGACCTCCGTGGATTCGATGGAGATCGTCGAGGTGTATCGCCGGGGACTCGCCGATCCGAGTGTGTACGTGGAGGCGTCTGCGATGGCGGGTCTGCTCGCGGGAGATAGGACGGCGCATGCGGTCGTGATCGAGCGTCTCGGCCGGTCCTCACACAAGGATGTGCTCGCGCTCGCAGCCATGGATCTCGCCGCGGAGCACCGCATCGTGGCCGCGCTTCCCGAGCTCGACCGTCTCATGCTGCCGGGGGGCTCGCGGGATCTGCGCATCGGTGCGGTCCTCTGTGCCGCGCGGCTCGGGCGTGGCGTGCCATGGCTCGTGGCCACGCTGCGCGGCATGGCCGCCGAAGACGCCGACGACATCCGCGAGGCTGCAGTCGCCGTGCTGCGCGCCCTGCGCGTTTCAGATTGACTTTGAAGCACCCCCCGTCTATATTTGTGCTCTTGAACCATTTTGTACCGAATGTTATGAGCGTCATCTACAACCAGTCGACCCGGAGGTCCACCCGGCCGTGAAAAAGAACCGTTTCCGTATCCTCATCATACTTGGCCTGATCGCGTTGTCGGGGTTTTTCCTCTACCCGACGTTGCGGGACTCCCAGCTTGCGGCCGAGCTCCGTTCCATGACATCGACCGACAGTCTGTCGTTCGCGCAGAAGAACGAGGAGGCCATTCGCAACGCGCGGGCAAACAGGCTCAAGCTCGGTCTTGATCTTCAAGGCGGCATGTACGTGACGCTCGAGGTGAACATCGGCGAGTTGCTCGAAAAGATGGCCAAGAACAAGGATGACAAGCTTCGCAGCATCCTTGACGCCACACGCGCGGAAGCCGCGACGAGTGACGAGGCGATCATCGACATCTTCCGTCGGAAGTTCGACGAGCAGGGTGTTCGCATGAGCAGATATTTCTTCGACATTCGCAACACCAACGACGAAATCGCCTCGCAGCTGCGTGACGAATCGGAGAAGGCCGTCGACCGTGCGCTCGAGATCATCCGCAACCGCATTGACAAGTACGGTGTTTCGGAAGTCACCATCGCGCGTTCGGGCAATCGCCGCATTATCGTCGAGCTTCCGGGTGTGAGCGATGAGCGCGAGGTTCGCAGTCTGTTGCAGGAGACCGCGCTTCTTGAATTCAAGCTCATGGCGGATCCCGTCATCGGGCAGAAGACCTTCGACAACATCAATCGCGTGCTGAGCGGCAAGCCGGCGCTCGCGTCGCTCGATACGGCGGCAGCGTCGGATACCGCGGCGGTGGATTCGCTCAAGCAGATTGCGAAGGCCGATTCGGTGACGAAGAAGGCTGACTCCCTGTCCGAGGCGACGATGACCGAAGAGCAGAAGGCAGCGAAGTGGTCGAAGGAGAATCCCTTCTCGGCCATGTTCATGCAGTTGCAGGACGGACGCATCTATGCCGATGCAGCCCAGAAGGAGCGCATCAACAGCCTCATGAGTCGTTCTGAAATCAAGTCTCTGATTCCGCCCGACATCTCGTTTGCATGGTCTGCCAAGGGTGTCAAGTTCACCGAAGACAACAAAGAGTTTTTTGAATTCTTCCTGTTGAAGGGTTCGGCCGAACTCACCGGCGAAGTGATCGAGAACGCCCAGGCGCAGACCGATCAGCAGGGCTTTGGCGGCGCCGTGGTAACCATGGACATGAGTACGGAGGGTGCGCGCGAATGGGCACGCATCACCGGCGCGAATGTCGACAAGCAAATTGCCATCGTGCTCGATGACGCCGTGTTCTCCGCTCCCCGTGTCAAGCAGAAGATCATCGGCGGCAAGTCGCAGATCGACGGCATGGAGAACATGGACGAAGCCCGCCTTCTCGAGATCGTGCTCAAGGCCGGTGCGCTTCCCGCGCCCGTCGACATCATCGAAGAGCGCACGGTTGGACCGTCGCTCGGTGAAGATTCCATCTCGAAGGGCATCAATTCGTTCTTGATCGGCATCGGTCTGGTGATTTTCTTCATGGTCGTGTACTACCGGTATGCGGGGTTGACCTCCGACATCGCGGTGGTGTTCAATATCGTGTTCATTCTCGGCATCCTTGCCGCCTTCCACGCGACACTCACCCTTCCCGGCATCGCGGGCATGCTGCTCACGGTCGGCATGGCGGTCGATGCGAACGTGCTCATCAACGAGCGAATCCGTGAGGAGTTCGGCATGGGCAAGACGCTTCGCGCGGCCATCGATGCTGGATACTCGCGCGCGATGCCTGCGATCATCGACTCGAACCTGACCACGATTCTCACTTGCATCATCCTGTATCAGCTTGGTTCAGGTCCCATTCAGGGCTTCGCACTCACCCTGATGATCGGTATCATCAGCTCGATGTTCACAGCTATCGTGATGACGCGTGTCATCATCGATATCACGATGGATTCGAAGCCGACATTCGTCACCTTCGGCTAAGCATCCCAACCCACGTCGATTCCAGTACTCAGGAGTTCATAGACCGTCATGCGCATTTTCCATAACCTGAACGTCGACTTCATGTCGAAGCGTCAGTTGTTTTACATGATCTCGGGGTTGGTGATTCTCGCGGGCATCGTGTCCGTTGTGATCAAGGGACTCTCCTTCGGTCTCGATTTCAAGGGCGGCACCGAGCTGGTCGTCCGCTTCCCGCGCGCCGTGGAAATCGGTGAACTTCGCGGCATCATGTCCACCGCGAATCTCGGAGCCTTCGAGATCAAGAGCTACGGGGCCGACACCGACTACATCATCCGCACTGAGCAGAAGGGTGTCGGCGATGTCGTGTCGAGGAAGGTGCAGGAGCATCTCATGACGAAGTTCAGCAAGATCGAACTTCTCTCCGAGAATCGTGTGGAAGCCAAGATCGGCGCCGAAATCCGGCAGAAGGCGGTCGTCGCCATCTTTGTGGCGCTGCTCGGAATTCTCGCATACATCGGCTTCCGCTTCAAGTTCATTTTTGCCATCGGAACGGTGCTTGCACTCTTTCATGACGTCCTTCTCACGCTGGGTCTCGTGTCCATTTTCACGAATGTCATTCCCGGTCTGAACCTCGAGTTCGACATGGCGATGGTCGCAGCCTTCCTGACGCTTGTCGGGTATTCGGTGAACGACACCGTGATCGTGTTCGACCGTGTCCGTGAAAACCTCAAGCTCTTCAAGACGGCCGATTTCACAAGCACAGTCAACAAGAGTGTGAACGCGACGATGAGCCGCACGATCATGACGGGTGGCACCACGATGCTGGCGATGATCGCCCTCCTTTTCTTCGGCGGCGAGCCTACACGTGGTTTTGCCTTCACGATGACGATCGGCGTGCTCGTCGGCACCTACTCCAGTATCTTCGTTGCGAGTTCACTGACCGTTGACTGGGTCAAGGCACGCAAGTCGAACATCACGTTCTAAATGAGAGGATCGGATGAAGGTCGAGACCACTGAGCGTTCGGGCATCGTCATTCTCCGCCTCGACGGTGCCATTCTGGGCGGGCCCGAGGCCACGTCCCTTAATCAGGAGTTCCACCGCCTCATCGACGCAGGTCAGACAAAAGTTGTGGTCGATCTCGGTGGCGTCACGCTCATGAACAGTTCCGGACTCGGCATGCTGATCGGCGGCTACACGACGCTGAAGAATGCGGGCGGTGAGCTGCGTCTGGCCGGTGCGAACGACAACATCCGCAACCTTATCAGCATCACGAAACTCAACACCATCTTTCAGACCTGCGCCACGGTCGACGACGCAGTCGACAGCTTCTGATCCGATCCGCCATCCTCACTTCCGGTCACTCCCGGACTGATCGAGGGGGGCAGTTCGGACCGAAGATGTGCCACGCAGACAGGAGGAGCGCGTATCATGGCAGTCAGCGTCGTAGTCGGCGCACAGTGGGGAGACGAGGGCAAAGGTAAGATTGTCGACATCCTCAGTGCGGATGCGGACATCGTCGCCCGGTATCAGGGTGGCGCAAACGCAGGCCACACGGTGGAAATCGGTGACTCGACCTACGTCTTGCACCTTATCCCCTCGGGTGTGTTTCATGAACATGTCGTCTCGGTGATAGGCAACGGGGTCGTGATCGATCCCGTCGCACTGATGCAGGAGATCCACACGCTGGAAGCGGCGGGGATTTCGCTCAAGGGACGGCTCAAGATCAGCCACAATGCACATCTGATCATGCCGTATCACAAGCTGCTTGATTCGCTATACGAGCAGGGTGCGGTACCGATCGGAACGACGGGGCGGGGTATCGGTCCCGCCTACTATGACAAGGCCGCCCGCACGGGCATCCGCATCGTCGACCTGCTCGATCGAGGATTTCTCGAGGAAGCCCTACGACGCAATCTCGAGGCGAAGAACCAGATCATACGCAAGGTGTATGATCATGCGGAAATGGACATCGAAGCGATTGTCGCCGAGTATCTCCAGTTCGACACGCAGATCGACGAATATGTGACCGATACCGCGCACTATCTCAACGCAGCGATTTCCGATGGGAAGCGCGTGTTGTGCGAAGGGGCCCAGGGTGCGCTGCTTGACATCGACCACGGAACGTATCCCTTCGTGACGTCGTCGAGTCCCGTCAGCGGGGGGGCGACAATAGGTCTGGGGATCCCGCCGACGTCGATCGATTCGGTGTACGGCGTGATGAAGGCGTATGCCACGCGCGTGGGACTCGGGCCCTTTCCAACGGAACTGCTGGACCAGACAGGCGATGCGCTTCGCGCACACGGACATGAATTCGGGTCGACTACGGGGCGTCCGCGGCGCTGCGGCTGGTTCGATGTCGTGGCGATGCGGTACAGTGCAATGGTCAATGGCATCACAGAGTGCTGCATGACCAAGCTGGACGTGCTCGATCATTTCGATGAGATCAAGGTGTGCGTCGCATACGAGCGAGACGGGAAGTCGCTTAAGCATTTCCCGACCAATACGCGCGATCTCGAGCGGGTAACCCCTGTGTACGAGACTGTGCCAGGCTGGATGCACGTGATTTCCGGCGCGACGTCGATCGATGAATTGCCCGCAGCCGCGCGCGAGTACTGTTCGCTGCTTGAACAGCTGACGGGTGTTGCGATCACCTGCGTGTCGGTGGGACCCAACCGTGTACAAACCATGATGAAGCATCGCGATACGGCATGGTCTTCGTAGACCGGCACGTGCAGCGCATGGTGATTCTTGCGGAGGGTCGTCTCAGCTCGGCCGGTCTGCGCATGGTCATCGCCGCCCTGCTCTACATTCCCGATCGGGTGGTCGCCGTGATCGACAGCACGAAGGACCGCAAGACCACCGAGGAGCTCATCGGCTTCGGGGGGGCGATTCCTGTGGTGCATTCGATCGAGGAAGCCATGGTGTTCGAGCCCGACAGCCTGTTGATCGGCATCATGCCGCTCGGCGGACAGGTGCCGGATTCCTGGCGCACGATCGTTGAACGCGCGCTCGTATTCGGTCTGCACCTCGTCAGCGCGCTCAAGAAGAATCTGCGGCAAGACGAGTATTTCGCGCGACTCGCCGAACAACATGGTGCGGTGATCCACGATCTGCTGCACGTCTCGAAGACTCATCAGATCCGCGCGCAGGGGAGTTGGCGCAAGCGAACCGTGAATACCATTCTGACCGTCGGAACCGACTCGAACACCGGAAAGATGACCACGGCACTGATGCTGTATCGCGAGATGCTGCGGCGTGATATTTCCGTATCCCTGATCGGGACCGGTCCGACCGGCATCCTGATCAGTGGCCGCGGGGTGGCTGTCGAGGCGGTCACGAGCGACTTTCTCGAAGGTGCGATCGAATTCGAGGTCGACAAGGCAGTCAACGACGGTGTCGACTTCGTGATCGTTGAGGGGCAGAGTGCGATCACCAACAGCGGGAATGGTGCAATCGCGATGGGGCTTCTGCACGGTGCGATGCCCGACGCGATGATTCTCTGTCATCAGCCTTCGCGTCGGATTGACGGCTATGGTCTTCCGCTCCCTTCTGTGACGACTGTGCGCGACTTGCACGAATCCCTCATGCGCGTCTTCAAACCGTCCCGCGTCGTCGGGCTGGGTCTCAATTCAATGGATCTGAGCAGCGACGAGCTCCGTTCCGTTACCGCCGGTCTTCGGGAGGAGACCGGTCTGCCCGCCCTTGATCCGATGCGCGAGCATCCGGGTCCCCTCGTCGACAGTCTGCTCGACTACTTCTCCTCCTACCAGCGCATCCTCCCTCCAGACTCCGGAACCGGCATCCTCGACCGCGTGCATTGAGCGCGTAGGTTCGCGGTCTGGTTCATGACTGTGCACGCGTCGTGCACGGTTTCCGCACGCATGTCACGTTCACAAATAAATATGGGGAAAGCGGCCCGCAACTGACGGATTTTCCACTCGTGGGGAAATTCTGCTTGACTCTGAACATCCTATCCCTCATTTTGGAGAAAAGTGGGGCTGTGTGGGAGATAGTGGTGAATATTGGTGATAAAGGAGCATGGCAGGATTCAAAGGAAAATACGAGCACTCGATCGATGACAAAGGCCGCGTCAGTCTGCCGGCCAAGCTGCGCAAATCGCTTTCGTCGGAAGCGAAGGACGCATTTGTCATCACGCGTGGGCACGAATCCTGCCTCTATCTCTACCCGATGGACACCTGGAATCTGATGGAGGACGACATCCGTCAGCGCCTGAATGTGCACAAGGAGCAGGACCGACTATTCATGCGCACGCTGCTGATGTGGGCCCATGAGGTGGGACTCGACAAGCAGGCGCGGTTTCCGATTCCACAGGAATTGCTGGATTTCGCATCGATCAAGGGCAGCGTGCTGCTGATAGGCGCACTCGACCGGATCGAGGTGTGGAGTCCTGAGGTCTTTACGCAGTATCTGGAGCGGTTTGCCGATCAGAGCTTCGAAGCGGTGGCTGCCGCCGTGCTCGGAGGTGATTGATCTTGCCCGACGCCGAAGCGCAGTATCACGTTCCTGTGCTTCTGAGGACATCGGTGGATCTTCTGGTCGTCCGTCCCGACGGTGTATTTGTGGACGGTACACTTGGAGGTGGAGGCCACAGTGCCGCGATTCTTGAACGTCTGAATTCCGCCGGGCGGTTGTTCGGATGTGACCAGGATGTGGAGGCTCTCGAGCACTCCTACGAGCGATTGAAGCATGACGAACGCATTTCGTTCATCCATACACGTACGATCCATCTCAGACACCACCTCGCATTGCATGGAATAGGGGCGATTGACGGTCTGCTGCTCGATCTTGGTATTTCGAGCCGCCACGTCGACGCCGCCGAGCGGGGTTTCAGCTTTCAACAGGATGGTCCACTCGACATGCGCATGAACACGCGTGAGGATCCCTCGGCACAGCAGCTGATCGCGACGTCTTCGATCGATGAACTCGCGCGGATCATGTTCGAGTACGGTGAAGAGCCCCGCGCACGCCGCATCGCTCGTGCAATCGACGAAGCGCGGCAGCGCAACGCGATGCGCACGACGAGAGATCTGGCCGCGGCGATCGAACGCGGTGCTGATGCGCGGCATCTGCACAAGTCCCTCGCCCGAGTGTTCCAGGCGTTCCGCATCGCTGTGAATCGCGAACTGGAGGTGCTCGAGCAGACGCTCGTCGAAGGTGTGGATCTGCTCGCACCGGGCGGCCGCATCGTTGTGATCGCCTATCATTCGCTCGAGGACCGGATTGTCAAGCATCTGTTCCGCCGCGAGGCCTCATCGTGCCTGTGTCCGCCTCGCACGCCGGTCTGCATCTGCGGCAAGACGGCCAGACTGCGGATTCTGACGAACAAACCCATTGAACCGGATGCGGAGGAACTTCTCCGCAATCCACGATCACGCAGCGCACGACTCCGCGCTGCCGAACGATGTGACAATGCAGCGTAACTCCTTCAGCAGAAACACCACACGACCGCCTGTGGACCCGATGTCCAACGGCGGCCTTCGTGACAGCGGACCCCGCGTCGGGATTCCGTTCGGCCGTGCGGTCGATCTCGACATGCCGCTCGACACCGAGCAGCGTACGGCGCGTCGCAGCAGGACGCGCGAGCTCACGACGTTCAACATCGTGCTGTTGCTCATCGTCGCGGCCATCGTCATCACGGCATACATCTCGAACATCATCAAGGTCGACGCGTTGACCGCCGAACTCGTCACGATTGAAAAAGAACAGAAGCAGCTCCTGCAGCAGCGCGAGAACCTCCGCGCCGAACTGAACATGCTTTCGAGTTACAACAGGATACAGCGGATCGCCACCGAGCAGATCGGCCTCGTGCATGCACCGCAGCAGCCGTTCTCCCTGACAGTGTACGGATTGCCCGACGAGCATCCTGCCGTCAATCGCTGAGGCGGATGCACTGACGCCACGGCCGGTCGACACGCTGATATCCACACATCATCCACACACACGACGCCCCCGTACCCGAACGCTTCATGATCGAGTCCTTCAAGAACGATACACGTCCTCACGAGCAATTGCGCGTCGTCCAGCGTCAGCAGAGTCTGAAGCGGATGTACGGGCTCATGACGATGTTCATCGTGGGTTTCGTCGTCGCGAGTGCAAAGCTGTTCATCATCCAGATTCGTGACAGCGAGGAACTCAAGGAACTCGGCAAGAATCAGTATGAGAGTCGTGAGATCATTCCTCCCGTTCGAGGACTGATTCTCGACCGCAACCTGTCGATCCTGGCTTCGAACGTCACCGAGTACAGTCTTGTTGCCGACCCGAGTGTGCTCGATCGGCCCGATACGGTTGCACGGTTCTTTGCGCGCGTGCTTCCCGGCACCTACCGGCAGTACTACGAGAAGCTGCGTGACAGTACGCGTCGCTACGTGGTGCTTGAGAAGCGGCTTCCCGGTTCGATCGCACAGGCTTTCTCCACGTGGAAGTGCTACGGGGTACGACTGCGTCCCACGCCCCGTCGCCGCTACAATTTCGACGCGCTGGCGGGTCCTGTGATCGGCTATACCAATGTCGACAATCGTGGGCAGAGTGGTATCGAGCTCGAAATGAACGACGAGCTGTCAGGCAGGGAAGGCTTCATCGTCTATCAACGGAACGCGCGCGGTACACGCCGACCAGATGTCGACAATCCCCGTCGCGATCCCGTCAACGGCCGGCACGTCGTGTTGACCATCCATCAGGCGTACCAGTCCATCGCCGAGGAGGAGCTCTCGAAGGGTGTCGAGAAGTACGCGGCGGAATCCGGTCGCTGCATCATCATGCAGCCTCGCACGGGCGAGATCCTCGCGATGGCGAACTTCCCGAGTCTTGATCTGAACAACCTTGCCGCGTACTCGCCCGACGCTGCGCGCAACCGTTCGGTGACCGATCTTTACGAACCGGGATCCACGTTCAAGATCGTGGCGATGAGTGCGGCCTTGAATGAGAACCTCTATCAGCCGCTCGACAAGATCTGGGCGGAGCAGGGACGCTGGCAATACAGCGCGGTGCAGAAGCCCATCACCGACGATCATCCCTATGGATGGATCACGCTGCAGGGTGCCTTCGAGCACAGTTCGAACATTGTCAGTGCGAAGCTGGCCGACAAGCTGGGTGCAGAGCGCTTCTACAAGTACACACGCAACTTCGGATTCGGTATTCAAACCGGTGTCGAACTGCCGGGTGAACTGCGTGGCGACCTGCGCAAGCCGATGCAGTGGGACGGCACCACGCTCAAGTACCTAGCCTTCGGGTACGGATTGGCCGTCACATCTGTGCAGATAGCGAACGCATATGCCGCCATTGCGAACGACGGGGTGCTCATGCGTCCCTTCATCCGCAAGTGGCTGTTGGACGAGGAGCGCAACATCGTCGAGGAGAACGTTCCGCAGATCGTGCGTCGCGTGGTGTCATCTGAAACCGCAGCAACGATGCGCCACTTCATGCAGGGCGTCGTCGACAGCGGAACGGCACGAAACGCACGCATTGAAGGCATGACCATTGGCGGCAAGACCGGAACATCACAACGCCTCGTCAACAGATCCTACTCGAACAAGTCGCATGTGGCAAGCTTTGTCGGATTCTTCCCTGTCGATGATCCGAAGATCCTGATTCTCGTGATTCTCGACGCTCCGAAGAATGGCTACTACGGCGGCACGGTTGCTGCGCCGATCTTCCACGAAATCGCAATGCGCATCATCAATTCATCAATCGAGTTCGCCAAGAAGCCGGAGGATGTGCATGCAGAAGACCGCGCGAACGGCAAGGTCCGCCTGCCGGACCTGCGAGGCATGCGCGCCGATGTCGCGCGCGAGCAACTGAAGGTACGCGGACTCCGACTCGAATGCGAGGGAAGCAACGGTGTGATCGTCGCACAGGATCCGGCCGCTCATGCGACGGCAGCGCGTGGTTCGATCGTGCGTGCACGACTGGCTGCACGTGATGAAGAGCGCCGTCGCAGCGTCGGCGTCCCCGATCTGGCCGGACTCACGGTCAGGCAGGCGATGACACTGCTCGGCGGTGTCCGCCTCGCAGGAAGTCCCATCGGCACGGGTATCGTCCGCATGCAGGACCCGCCTGCGGGCACGCAGCTTCCCATCGGAAGCCGCGTCTCGATGATCTGCGAGCCGCGCAGCATTCACACAGCGAATCTCTACTGAGATCCCATGTTCAGCCAACTTTCCCTTTCCACCACGCATCTGCCCGCACCCGTGCGACTTTCGCGCATCGTCAACGATGTGCATGTCGTCCAGATGTCGGGTCCGTGGGACGCCGACCTGGCGGGCATCACCACCGACAGTCGTGCCGTGCGCGACCGCTGGGTCTTCGTCGCTCTCGAGGGTGAGCATGTCGACGGACATCGCTTCGTGCAGCGGGCCATCGAGCAGGGTGCCGCATGTGTCGTGGTGCAGGAGAAGCAATATCTGGCCGGACTCAAGGACCTGCTCACCGCATCCTACTCGCAGCACAATGCCACGACCGTGATCGTCACCAATGACACCCGCGAGGCAGTGGCGGTGCTGGCGGACCGGTTCTACGGCTCGCCGGCTTCGAAGCTCGTGCTGACCGGCATCACCGGCACGAACGGCAAGACGACGACGAGCATGCTCATCCAGTCGGTGCTGCGCGCGGCGGGACATGCGACCGGACTCATCGGGACAGTCGAATACAGGATCGGCAGTTCCGTTATTGCCGCGCCCTTCACGACGCCGCCCGCAGAGGAACTGCATCGCGTGCTGGGTGCCATGGTTGCCGCCGGCTGCACGCACGCCGTCATGGAAGTCTCCTCGCACGCGCTCGCGCTCGGCCGCGTGCTCGGACTTCGCTTCGCGGCCTCGGTATTCACCAATCTCACGCAGGACCATCTCGATTTCCACGGCGACATGGCGTCGTACGCAGCCGCGAAGGAACTGCTCTTCACGCGGCACAGTGCAGGGGGCACGGGCATCGTCAACAGCGACGATCGCATGGCTGCTCGCATGCTCGCTGCGCTCGGTCGCCGCCGCATGACCTACGGCGAGCAGGGTCGTCCGTCGCTGCGCATCGTCGAGATCGCGCCACTGCGCGGCGGCATGCGTATCGTGCTCGAGACGCGGCAGGGCCGCATCGAGGTGAAGACAGTCCTGTCGGGACGCTTCAATGCCTGGAACATTGCGGCGGCTTTCGGCGCATGCCGCGCGCTCGGGATTTCCGACGACATCATCGTCAAGGGCATCGCGAAGGCGAAGCAGGTTCCGGGACGCTTCGAGCGCATCCGCTCTGGAGACGGCGTGACCGCCATTGTCGACTATGCGCATTCTCCTGATGCACTCGAACATGCACTCGCCTCCGCGCGTGTGTTGGCGGGATCGTCGCGTCTACTCGTGGTGTTCGGCTGCGGCGGCGACCGCGACCAGGGCAAGCGTCCCCTCATGGGGGCCGTGGCTGCGCAACGGGCAGATCTTGTGATCGTCACGTCCGACAATCCCCGTACCGAAGATCCTGCTGTGATCATTGCTGCGATCGTGCGTGGTGCCGAACAGGTTGCTGCATCCGGGACGGGGCGGGCCGAGGTGCGGCAGATGCCGTCGCGGCGTGCCGCAATCCGCAAGGCGCTGGGTCTGGCGAAACCTGGCGATGTGGTGCTGGTGGCAGGCAAGGGACATGAGGACTATCAGATCATCGGTGGCGCACGTGCGCATTTCGATGATCGCGAGCAGGTCCGCTCGTACTTCGAGGAGAAGCGGGGAGGCGTTCGATGACAGGATTGTTCGTGCGTGATCTTCTTGCGGTGGAGGGTGCGACAGGTCTGCGGCTTGATGCGGTGCTGGATGTGCCGGTCACGCGTGTCTGCACGGATTCGCGCGCGCTCGAGGTGGGGGATGTCTTCGTTGCATTGAAGGGCGAGCGGTTCGACGCACATGCGTTCGTTCCCGATGCGATCGCACGGGGTGCAGTGCTGGCGGTTGTGCGGAAGGCCTGGCTGCGCCGCAACGGGCGCGCGGCTGCGGGGCTTCCCCTGCTTGTGGTCGACGACACGTTGACGGCGTACGGAGCGATCGCGCGGATCCATCGCGGACGTTTCCCGATCCCCATTCTTCTCATCACGGGAAGCAACGGCAAGACCTCAACGAAGGAACTGGTGGCAGCGGTGCTTGAGACGAAGTACCGGGTGCTGCGCACGGAAGGCAACTACAACAATCTTGTGGGACTGCCCGCGACGTTGCTGCGGCTCGAGCAGGCGCACGAGGTGGCGGTGGTCGAGGCGGGGACGAATCAGCCCGGCGACATCCCTGCGCTGTGCGCGATCGCGCAGCACACGCATGCGGTGATCACGAACATCGGACGGGCGCATATCGAGCGGCTGCTTTCCCGCGAGGGGATCGCCGCGGAGAAGGGTGTGGTGTACCGCACGTTGCCGGGTGACGGGACGGCGATTGTCAATGCCGACGAACCGCTGGTTCGCAGGCAGGTGCCGCGGGGCAGGCGGCGCATCCTGTTCGGCCATGCGAAGGATGCGGACGTGCGCATCACGGATGTGGCGCTCGATGCCGACGGCCGGACGACGGTGCGGCTCGAGGCTCCTGCGTTCAGTGCACGTGCCGTGACGCTGCGTCTGCGGGTACATGGTGCGCATAGCGCGATGAATGCCGCGCTGGCGTTTGCGACCGGGTGCGCGTTCGGTTGTCAGGTGACGAAGATGAAGTCCGCACTCGAGGCCTACGAGGGTGTGGAAGGACGCATGCACGTTTCGACGGTCGCCGGTGTGACGGTGATCGACGACACATACAATGCAAATCCTGATTCGATGCGTGCCGCGATTGCGATGCTGGCCGGCATGAAGGTGTCGGGACGCAAGATCGTCGTGCTCGGTGACATGCTCGAGCTCGGTCCCGCCGCCGCTGCGGAACATCATGACATCGGCACCGTACTTGCCGACGCGGGGATCCCCTACGTGCTGACGGTCGGACGACTTGCCCGGGAGATCACGCGTGCTGCACAGGCCGGACATGGCATCGTGCATGCCGAGCATTATTCGGACAAATCCATCGTCTGTGCAGCGCTCGATGCATTGCTCGACGAAGGGGATGCCGTGCTCGTGAAGGGCTCCCGGGGTGCACGAATGGAAGAGGTGACACAGTTTCTGCTCGCTCGCGGGAACGACACGGAGGCGATGGCCTGACCATGCTCTACTACCTGTTCGAATACATCAACTCGATCTGGAGTCCCCCGGGATTCGATCTCGTTCGTTTCATCACATTCCGTGCGGCGGCCGCTGCGATCACCGCTCTGCTCATCAGCTGGGTGGTGGGTCCCAGAATCATCGCGCTGCTCACGCGCAGGCAGATCGGTGAATCCGCCAAGCTCGAGGCTCCCACGACGCATCTGGTGAAGGCCGGGACGCCGACCATGGGTGGTCTGATCGTGCTGCTCTCGGCGTTGGTGCCCGTGCTGCTCTGGGGCCAGTTGCACAACACCTACATCTGGTTGATTCTGATCGCGACCATCGCGTTGGGCGCAGTCGGCTTTCTCGACGACTATCTGAAGGTGGTCAAGAAGTATCCCAAGGGACTGATCGGCGAATACAAGATCGTCGGGCAGGTGGTGGTCGGCCTTGTCGTTGGCGGCGTGCTGTACTTTTCACCGGAGTTCTCCGCCTACAGTTCGATCACGACCGTGCCGTTCTTCAAGAACAGCGTGCTCGACTTCGGGGTGTTCTACATCCCGATGATCGTGCTCGTGATCACTGCCACCTCGAATGCCGTCAATCTGACCGACGGTCTTGACGGTCTTGCCATCGGCACCGTTTCGATCGTGTTTCTGGCGATTGCGGTTCTCAGTTACATGGGTGGCAACGTCGTCTATGCGAAGTATCTCGACATCATCTACCTGCCGGGCAGCGGCGAGCTGACTGTGTTCAGCGCTGCCGTGATCGGTGCGGGACTCGGGTTCCTCTGGTACAACGCCCATCCTGCGCAGGTGTTCATGGGGGACACGGGGTCGCTCGCACTTGGCGGCGCACTCGGCGCGATCATGGTGCTGATCAAGAAGGAACTGCTGCTGCCGATACTCGGCGGGATCTTCTTCGCGGAGACGGTGTCGGTGCTCGTGCAGAAAATCTATTTCAAGTACACGAAGCGCAAGTACGGGCAGGGCAGGCGGGTGTTCCGCATGGCGCCGATCCACCACCACTTCGAGTTGCTCGGGTGGGCCGAGCCGAAGATCGTCATGCGCTTCTACATCGTCGCCGTCATTCTCGCCATTCTCAGCATGGCAACACTCAAGGTACGCTGACAGACACGTGACCATGAACGCAGACTACGACATCCGCACACTGCGCATCAGCGTGCTCGGCGCCGCTCGCAGCGGTATCGCCGCCGCGCTGCTGGCTGCAGACCGTGGTGCGCGCGTGTTCGTCAGCGAGGCGGGGGGACGTGAACGCTTCAGCGAGCAGTCTGTGCTGCTCGCCGGGCATGGGGTGCCCTGCGAGTTCGGGGGGCACAGTGATCGCGTGTACGATGCAGACATTCTCGTGGTCAGTCCCGGCATCCCCCTCGAATCTCCGGTCATCGTCGCTGCGCAGGCGCGCGGCATGCAGGTGATCGGCGAACTGGAATTCGGTGCCCGATTCTGCGCGATGCCCATCGTGGCCATCACCGGTACCAATGGCAAGACGACGACGACCATGATCACCGGTGCGATTTATCGCGCCGCAGGTCGCGAGCCGCTGGTTGCAGGAAACATAGGAACGGCGCTGTGTGATGCGGTTCGCACGGCTTCCCCGCATGCAGGTGCGGCCATTCTCGAGGTCAGCAGCTTCCAGCTCGATCTGAGCACAAGGTTCCATCCTTCCATCGCGATCATCACGACGATCACTCCCGATCATCTGGACCGGTATCACGGCGCGTTCGACGAATACATCACCGCGAAGCAGCGTGTGTTCATGAATCAGGGCGAGACCGATGCACTGATCTACAATCTGGACAGTCTCGACAGTGTGCGTTCGATCCTTCCCGCGCGTTCGCGTCGCTTCCCGGTGAGTGTGACGTCGATTCCAGCGCACGGCGGATGGATGGAAGGGCGCCGACTGCTCGTGGATGTCGGGTCCGGTCGAGAAATCGTTGCGTCGCTCGATGAACTGCAGCTTCGCGGCCGCCACAACTACATGAACATCCTCATGGCGGCGCTCGCCGCGCGACTCGACGGCATACCAATGCCGGTCGTACATGCGGCCGTGTGTGCATTCGAAGGTGTCGAGCACCGGCTCGAGGTTGTGCGACGCATCGGGCAGGTGACGTGGATCAACGATTCGAAGGCGACCAACGTCGACTCGTTGATCACCGCGCTGCAGAGTTTCACGCAGCCAGTGGTGCTGATCGCGGGGGGGCGTGACAAGGGTTCGCCCTACGACCCCGTGCTCGAGCTGGTGCGTGAGAAGGTGCGTGCAGCCGTATTGATCGGCGAGGCAGCCGAGCGCATTGCAGCCGCATTCGATGATGTGACAGTCACTGTACGCGCGGCCTCGATGCCCGATGCCGTTTCCCGTGCGAACGAGCTGGCCGAGCAGGGCGACATCGTACTGCTGTCGCCTGCCTGCGCGAGCTTCGACATGTTCGAGAACTTCGAGCACCGCGGCATCGTCTTCAAGAAACTCGTCCATGCCCTTCCTGCGGAGTCGCAGGGATGAAGCAGCGCACGGGGCATATGGATCTGTACATCTTTCTCAGCGTTCTTGCGCTGATGATGTTCAGCGTGGGCGTGGTCTACAGCGCGAGCGTGGCGATCTCCGGTGCGAAGCACGACGGCGACTACAACTACCTGTTTCGCAGTCATGCCGTGCGCGTGGTGCTGGGCGTGGCCGCGCTGTTCGCGGGCATGCTCGTCAACTACCATGTCTACCGCAAGATCAGCAAGGTCATCCTCGCCATCGGCATCCTGCTGCTGTTGTACACGATCGTCGGCGGCACCGTGGTGAAGGGCGCGCAGCGATGGGTCGCCATCGGACCGATTCAATTCCAGCCCTCCGAGTTCGCAAAGTTCGCGCTCGTGATCCATCTCGCCGTGCTGCTCTCGCAGAAGCAGCACTACATACGCAATTTCCAGAAGGGCTATCTGCCGCTGCTCGTCTGGGTCGGGATCGTCGTGGGACTCGTGTTCCTGCAGCCGAACTTCTCGACCGGAGCCATCATCATGGGCATCAGCTTCATGCTGCTGTTCGTCGGGCGTGCGGATGTGCGGCACATGCTGGGCACGGCCGCCGCAGCGCTTCCGCTCGTGCTGATCTATGCCGTGTCCGCACCGTACCGCTGGGCACGCATCATGGCGCACTTCACCGACACGGGTGAAACCTCGTCGAAGGCCGAAGCCGCGAGGTATCAGATCGAACAAGCGATGATCGCACTCGGCAACGGGGGACTGATGGGTCTCGGATTGGGCATGAGCAAGCAGCGTGAACTTTTCCTTCCCGAGTCCTACACCGACTTCATCTTTGCCATCGTCGGCGAGGAGTACGGGTTCGTGGGTGCGGTGCTCGTGCTCGCGGTGTTCGTCGTGATCATGGTGCGCGGCATGAAGATCGCCAAGCGCGCTACCGACGATCTCGGCCGCTTCCTCGCCGTCGGCATCACCTGCACGATCACGGTGTATGCGCTCGTGAACGTCATGGTCACGACGGGACTCCTCCCCACGACGGGTCTGCCGATGCCGCTCGTTTCATACGGTGGTACGACGATCATCTTCACCGCATATGCCCTCGGCATCCTGCTCAACATTTCGATGTTCACGCGCATCCGTCCACGCGAAGTCACGATTCCGGACACGCCCTCGGGTCCCGTGGTCGGGGAGTTGTATCAATGAGCGCGCCTCTGACCGTGGTATTCGCCGGTGGTGGCACGGGGGGACATCTCTTCCCGGGCATCGCCATCGCGGAGGCGTTGCGCGTGTTGCGTCCCGACGCACGCATCAGCTTCGCAGGTTCGGCCGCGAAGATCGAAGCACGGGTCGTGCCCGCACACGGCTATGCGTTCGACCCCATCTGGATTTCCGGGTTGCGACGGAGTTTCTCGCTTGCGACCGCACTGCTGCCACTCAAACTCGTCGTGTCGGTGCTGCAATCCGCCCGGCTGCTGCGTCGTCGACGTCCCCAGGTCGTGGTCGGCACCGGTGGCTATGTGTCGGGTCCCGTACTCTGGACCGCGGCCCGTCTCGGACTGCGCACCCTCATCCACGAGCAGAACGAATATCCCGGTGCGACCACGCGTACGCTGGCGGGACTGGTCGACGAGGTGCACATCACCTTCGAGAGTTCCGCGCAGCATCTGCGCACTGCCCGTCGCGTCGTGCGCAGTGGCAATCCCGTGCGTCCCAGTCTGCGGCGCATCGACACGGCGGAGGCGCGCGCACGGTTCGGTCTCGATCCCGCACAGCCGGTCGTGTTCGTGTTTGGAGGAAGTCTCGGTGCCGCGTCCATCAATCGTGCGGTGCGTGCAAGCCTCGACCGTCTTGCGGAAGCCGGTCTGCAGGTGCTCTGGCAGACGGGTGCCGCGGATCTGACGATGGCCCGTTCGGCGGCGGCGTCCCATGGGGGCATCGTCGTGCAACCCTTCATCGACGACATGGCGGCGGCCTATTCGGG